>CAIXPZ010000160.1 GCA_903921455.1 uncultured Verrucomicrobia subdivision 3 bacterium
GGCCTTCGCCGACGGATTCAGAAGAGAAGATGTAACGGTTGCTCATTTAATTTTATGGTTTAACGCCAACAACATATTGACGTATCTGGATAAGATGATATAACAGATTTCAAATGCGTCAAACGGTTTCCTGAAATAATTTTGGCGCGGGAACAAAACCATGTCTTCCACCTTAAAATCGCTCCGCGCCCTGTCCGACCCGACGCGCCTGCGCCTCGTCGCGCTCCTCGAACGCGAGGAACTCTCGGTCAACGAATTGCAGGAAGTGACCCGCCTCGGCCAGTCGCGCATCTCGACGCATCTCGGGCTGCTCGCGGACTGCGCGATGGTCAGCTCGCGCCGCGAGGGCAAGCGGACGTTCTACAAGCTCAATCCCAACGCCGATGCCGTGGCGGGCGAATTCATCCAACTCGCGATCCGCGGCGCGCATGAACTGGCCGAACATTCGCACGACCAGATCAATCTCAAGCGCGTCCTCACCCGCCGCAAGGAACAGGCGCAGGTATATTTCAATCATGTCGCCGGCCGCTTCGACCGCGTCTATGGCCCCGGCCGCTCGTGGCAGGCGTTCGGACACCTGCTGCTGCGAATCCTTCCGCCGATCACCGTCGCCGATTTGGGTGCGGGCGAAGGACTGTTGAGCGAACTCCTGGCGCGCCGCGCCAAGAAAGTAATCGCCGTGGACAATTCAGAGAAGATTGTGGCGTTCGGCGCAGCCAAGGCGAAGAAGAACGGGCTGAAGAATCTGGAGTTCCGTCTCGGCAACCTGCAAAACCCGCCGATCGACGCGGGCAGCGTGGACCTCGTGATTTTGAGTCAGGCCCTGCATCACGCCGAAGATCCGGCCGCCGCCTTGCTCAGTGCGGCAAAACTGCTCAAGCCCCACGGACAGATCTTGATTCTCGACCTGCTTAAACACAACTTCGAGAAAGCCCACGAGCTTTACGGCGACCGCTGGCTGGGCTTTGCCGAAAGCGATCTGCATCGCTGGCTGGAGGAAGCCGGTTTCAAGAAAATCGAAATCAGCATCGTCGCCGCCGAGGAACAGCCGCCGCATTTCCAGACGATTCTCGCCGGCGCGGAAAAAGCGTAGCGGCGTCTCGGCAAAGCGCCGGTCTTTGCGGACGACCACCATGGGAAAAGAAATGGCGGCTTTCCGGCCGAAAGCTGTTACGTCACAATCAAGTTCACCATCCGCTTCGGCACGATGATGACTTTCTTGATGGTCTTGCCGGCGATGAATGGCTGCACTTTCTCGCTCGCCTTCGCTGCCGCTTCAATCGTCGCGTTATCCGCATCCACCGCCACCTTGATGGTGTCGCGGAACTTGCCGTTCACTTGCACGGGGATTTCCATCTCGCTCTCAACCAGCAAGGCCGGATCAAACTTGGGCCACGGCGCGTAGGCGAGCGAGGTTGCGGCCTGGCCGAACGTGGCGTGCAGACGTGCCCAGAGTTCCTCCGCGATGTGCGGCGCGAAAGGGGCAAGCAGTTGCAGGAATGGTTTCAGCACGGACAACGGCTTCGTCTGCCACGTCATCGCTTCGTTGGTGAAGACCATCATCGCCGAGATGGCGGTGTTGAAACGCATGCCGTCCAAGTCTTCGGTGACTTTCTTGATGCACGCGTGCAGCGCCTTGAGTTGCGCGGGCGTCGCAGGGATGTCGGTGATGCCACCATCGAGCAGAATCAAATCCAGCAGTTCTCCATGCCTCTGTGCCTCAGTCGTTGTCTCGGCTTGTTCAAAAGCGGTTTCGGCCTTCTCATCCACAAACAAACGCCACACGCGGCCGAGGAAACGATACACGCCCTCGACGCCCTTGGTGTTCCACGGTTTCGTGTCCTGCAACGGCCCCATGAACATCTCGTAAAGCCGGAACGCATCCGCGCCGTATTCCACCAGCACGTCGTCGGGATTCACCACATTGCCGCGTGACTTCGACATCTTCTGTCCGTCTTCGCCAAGGATGAGACCTTGATTGACGAGCTTGTAAAACGGCTCCGGCGTCGCGACGTAGCCGAGGTCGAACAACACCTTGTGCCAGAACCGCGCATAAAGCAGATGCAACACGGCGTGCTCTGTGCCGCCGACGTAAAGATCCACGCCCGCGGCCTTGCCGTTTGAGGCCATCCAATAATTATCCGCGTCCTTGCCGACGAACGATTGCGCGTTCTTCGCATCGGTGTAGCGCAGATAATACCAGCAGGAGCCAGCCCATTGCGGCATCGTGTTCGTCTCGCGCGTCGCACCGAAGATTTCGTTCAACCACTCCTTGGCGCGAGCGAGTGGCGGTTCGCCGCCCGCAGTCGGCTTGTAATCTTCCAGCGTGGGCGGCAGCACGGGCAACGCGCTTTCCGGCAATGCCTCGTGATAAGATGGCTGACCGCTAGGTCCTTTTTTCCAAACGATCGGAAACGGCTCGCCCCAGTAACGCTGACGACTGAACAGCCAGTCGCGCAGTTTGTAATTGATGGTCTTCTTGCCGAGACTTTTTTCTTCCAGCCACGCGGAGATCTTCTTTTTGGCTTCGGCAGTGGGCAGACCATTAAGGAAACCTGAGTTCACGGCTGCGCCGTCATCGGTAAAACCTTGCCACTCGGTTTTCGCATCGCCTGGCTGCACGACTTGAATGACCGGCAAACCAAACTTCTGCGCGAATTCAAAGTCACGCGTATCATGCGCCGGCACAGCCATGATTGCCCCCGTGCCGTAACTCGCGAGCACATAGTCGGCAATCCAGATCGGAATCTTCTCGCCGTTGACCGGATTGATGGCGTAAGCGCCCGTGAACACCCCGGATTTTTCCTTGGCAAGTTCCGTGCGCTCCAGATCGCTCTTGCGCGCGGTATGCGCGCGGTAATTCTCGACAGCTTCGCCCTGCTCTTCGGTAACAATGTCGTCCACCAGACGATGTTCAGGTGCGAGCACCATGTAAGTCGCGCCAAACAACGTGTCGGGACGCGTCGTGAAAACGCGGATTTTCTCAGGTGATCCATCAATTTGAAAATCTACTTCCGCCCCCTCACTTCGGCCAATCCAGTTCCGCTGCATTTCTTTGAGCGAATCGCTCCAGTCAATCGTGTCGAGGTCGGCCAGCAGTTTCTCGGCGTAGGCAGTGATGCGGAGCATCCATTGGCGCATCGGCTTGCGGATGACCGGAAAGCCGCCCACTTCGCTCTTGCCGTCGATGACCTCTTCGTTGGCCAGCACCGTGCCGAGTTCGGGACACCAGTTCACCGGCGCTTCGCTGACGTAGGCGAGGCGTTTGGAATCGCGATAAGCGCGCTTCTGTTCTTCGGTTTTGCAATCGGCGGGAAGCGTGATCGTATCAACGGATTCAGCCTTATTCGTTTCTGGATTGAACCACGAATTGTAAAGCTTAAGGAAAACCCACTGCGTCCACTTGAAATATTCCACATCCGTCGTCGCGAATTCGCGCGACCAATCGTAGCTGAAGCCGAGGCTTTTGATCTGGCGAGTGAAGTTGGCGATATTCGCCTCGGTCGTCATACGCGGATGCTGGCCGGTCTTGACGGCGTATTGCTCGGCGGGCAGGCCGAACGAATCCCAGCCCATCGGATGCAGCACATTGAATCCAACGGCGCGACGATAGCGCGCGAGAATATCCGTGGCCGTGTAACCTTCCGGATGCCCGACGTGCAGGCCGGCGCCGCTCGGATACGGAAACATGTCCAGGATGTAATACTTGGGCGGCAACTGCGTTGCGGCCACCTTGCCGGAAAGTCCGTGACGGACACCGAATGGGTGGCTCCCCGGCACTTCCTCACCGGGATTGAAGGCGCGGAATGCCTGTTGTTGCTCCCAGGCTTGCTGCCACTTGGGTTCGATCAGGTGAAACGGATATTGTCTGCGACTGCTTGCCATAGAGCGGAGTATTCTACGCGAAGAAGGCGCGGACTCAATCGCGGAATGATTGTTTGCTCGCAACTTTCCGCCGGTTTCCGTTTTAATAGAAGCGTGACGAACGTAACTGAACAACTCGCGCAGCCCCACTGGCTGCGCGTGGTGCTCATCGGCCGGCGGCCCAAGGCCACGTTGGTGCGCATTCTAATCTTGGGCGTCACCTGCCTCATCACGTTTAAGTTCATTCTCCTGCCCATCCGCGTTGATGGCATCTCGATGCTGCCGACGTATCACACCGGCCAAATCAATTGCATCAATCGCCTCGCTTACGTGCGCCACGAACCCCGGCGCGGCGACATCGTCTCCGTGCGACTGGCCGGCAACAGCATCATGTTCATGAAGCGCATCATCGGGCTACCCGGTGAAACCGTCGCCTTTCACCGTGGGCACGCCTTCATTAACGACCAACCGCTCGACGAACCCTACATCAAGCTTCCCTGCGACTGGGAGGCTGGGCCATTTAAGTGCAGCCCAACCCAATACTACGTCGTGGGCGATAATCGTTCCATGCCGTTCGAGTTCCACACCAAAGGCCGCGCCGAACGCGACCACATCGCCGGTAAATTGTTTTTATGAAAACCGCATTCCGCCTTGTGCTATTCGCGGCCGTGGCCGTGCTGGGTTTTTGGCTTTGGACGATTCTCTTTCCCGGGCCGGAGAAAGTGATTCGCGGAAAGATGGCCAGCCTCGCCGCCATCGCCACCGTGGGCCCCGGCGACAGCAGCCTCAATCGCGCCGCCAAAGCCGCCAATCTGGTGAGCCAATTTACCGATGACGCCCAGATCAGTCTGGATGCGCTGGGCCAAGGCGTCCGTACGATTTCGGGTCGCGATGAGATCCGGGAAAACAGTTGCGCGGGATTTGCCGCCCTGTCCGCGCTGAAGGTCGAATTTTTAGACGTGACCGTCCAGTTCGACGCCGACCAGCTGGGCGCCGACGTGAGTTGCACCGCCCGGGTTTATGTGGGTGACAGCAAGGATTACGGCGTCCAGGAAATGCGCTTTCAATTTAAGCGGACGGGCCAAGACTGGCTCATTTCTCGCGTGAAAACTGTTAAAACTCTTTCCTAGGAAGCTTTAACTCTTCGGCATGAAATTCACCGTCACCGGCACGCGCTCAAAATCATTGGCCGCCATGAGCGCCTGCGGCTTCATCGCACCGAGCAGCGCAACGTAGCGTTCCGGCACGATCTCCAGCCGGGTGTTGTAGTGCGTGGCGATCTCGTTGAAATAACTTCGTGCCAGCGCAACCCGTTGCTCCGTATCCGACAGAGTTTTCTGTAGCGCTAAAAATGCGTCGTTCGCCTTGAGTTCGGGATACCGCTCGGCAATGCCAATGACCGCCTTGCTCACCGCGCCATGATCCGGCCCGACCACACCCGGCGGTGTGGCATCGAGTTGACTACGCAACGCCGCCAGCTCTGTCTGCAACTGGGCTTCATGATCCCGATACCCTTTCACGCAGTTCACCAGATTCGGAATGAGATCGAAACGGCGTTTCAATTGGATGTCCACCAGGGACCACGCCGCCCGCACGCGCTGGCGCACATCCACGAGGGCGTTGAACACCATCCAAATCCATACCAGCAAACCGATGAATAAAAAGCCCGCCGCGAGGCTGATATAAATCAAGGTGTGTGATGGCAAATCCACATTCATCAATCCGTCCCGCCAAACCATGCAGCCCACCGCTGCCAGCAGGCCAAAAATCGTCCAACCGCGCGAACCCCATTTCATGCCGGAACTCACCTGCTCCTCACTACGCGTGGAGATGAGAAAGAGCGGCGCATGTTCATCCGCCGCAATTTCCGGCGCGACGATATCTTTTCGTTCGCGCGATTGGCCGACGACGTAAAGATCGGCTTCGACCGGAATGCCCAGTTCCACAAAACGCCGGCGATGATCGGAATCCATCACCCCATTAGCCGGGCCTTTGCCGTAATACAACGCACTCAACGGCGTGCACGTTTCGTCGAACATCGTCGACGGTTCGATCTTCGCACCGTCGGGACGAATCAGAATCACGCCGCAATCGTCCTGCAAATAGAAGGGGATCGTCTCGCCACCATCATCCACGCGCGTCCAGCCACTCTCATGACGCGTCACCGTGCGGGTGTTACCCTTGCTGTCCGTCTCCGTCGTCGTGACCGTGCGCGACCAGTGTTCCTCCACCGTCCACGCGTAATGCACACAGGCTTGTTCCGCGAGGTAACTGCGGAGCGGCTGCGCCGATTCCGCCGTGCCTTTGAGTTCCACGAATCCGATAAAGACGCCGGAAGTTTTGGAAGTCGGCAGATTATCAATCAGCCGCCGCCGCCGCCCGTTGCGGAAGGCCATCACCAAACCAACCACCGCCAACATCGCGCCAACCAGCGGCAGGAATGGGGCGAAATCATGCATGGTTCAAATCATCTTGCCAGCCACACGAGTCGCAACCCTTCCAGCGTCAGGTCCGGCTCGACCGCCGAAATTTCCGGCAATTTCGCCGCGATCAACTTGGCATAGCCCCCCGTGGCCACGACCGGCAGCTTTTTCACACGCAACTCGCGTTTCAGTTCCGCAATCAACTCGCGCACCAGGCCGCGATAGCCATGCACCGCACCGACCAGCATCGCTTCTTCCGTGCTTTTGCCGATGGCGGTTTTGATGTCACGGATTTCGATCCTCGGCAATAGCGCGGTTTTCTCATGGAGATAGTTCGTCATCGCCGCCAGCCCCGGCGCAATGATTCCTCCGACATAATTTCCCTTGGCATTCACCACATCAAAGGTCACCGCTGTGCCAAAATCCACGACGACCACCGGCGCACCAAAATGCTTGCGGGCAGCCACGGAATTGGCCAACCGGTCCGCGCCAATGGAGGCGGGCTGGGGATAATCCACGCCCACGCCGCGAATGGTTTTGGCATTCACCTCCAGCGCCTCCAATCTCCAGGTTGAACGCACCGCCTTGCGCACCAGCGGCGTCACGCGCGGCACAACGCTGCATAATACCGCGCCGGTAATTTTTCGGGAGCCAGCGAATTTCTTAACCTGCGCCGCGCCCCCGCCGCCCAACCAAGCAAGGGTTGAGATGTCCTTTTGTTTAAGCACGCGACCTTCATCGGCAAGGCCGAGATGCGTATGCGTGTTGCCAATGTCGAATAAGAGAATCATTTTTCCAAAATCACGTCACCACCGATGATGCGTTCCAAGTGGCCATGCTCAGTGCGGACGAGCAGGGCGCCATCGTCATCGAGCGCCTCGGCGCGGCCACGGAATTTGCGGTCACCCATATGAACGGTCACGTTGCGGCCGATCGTCACGCAGGCGGCTTCCCATTCGTCCGCGATTTCGGGAAATTTTCCCGCGCAGATGCGCGCGTAGTCAAAGTCCAGTTCCCGCAACACTTCCGCAGCCAGTTCAGCCCGGGAGATTTCCTCGCCCGCCGCAAGCTTCAGCGAGGTGGCGATCTGGCGCAATTCGCCGGGAAAATCATTCGCGCTCTGGTTCACGTCCACGCCGACGCCAATGATGATATGACGCACGCGATCCACTTCCGCGCTCAATTCGGTGAGAATGCCGGCCACCTTTTTTCCGCCGAGCAACAGGTCGTTCGGCCATTTGATCTCGGCTTTCAAGCCGGTAATTGTATTAATCGCACGGCGCAAGGCCGTGGCGGAAATCACAGTCAATTGCGTCGTCTCCTGCGGGCGCAAATTTGGCCGGAGCAGCACGGAAAACCATAGTCCTTTGCGCGTGGGCGATTGCCAGACTCGCCCCAACCGCCCCCGGCCCTTGGTCTGTGATTCAGCAAAGACCACATAGCCTTCCTTCACCCCATCGCGCGCCAGTTTTTCCACGACATCGTTGGTGGAGGTGGTTTGCTCAAAGACCTGGATGTCGCGCCCCACAATCTTCGTGGGGCCGAGACGCGCGCGCAAATCATCCGCGTGCAGCGCATCGGGCGAACTGATGAGTTTGTAGCCAAAATGGGGACTGGCCTCGATATCGTAGCCGACCTTGCGCAACTCATCCATGCGCGCCCAGATCGCCGCGCGGCTGATGGCGAGTTGCTCCGCCAGTTGCGCTCCGGAAACCCCGCCAGAATTAGCGCGTAAGGCGGAAAGGATTTTGGCGTCGGTGGTCATACAAAATCCAAGCCAATATCCACGGCGCGGGCAGAATGCGTGATGGCGCCGACAGAGATGAAATCCACGCCAGTCGCGGCAATGGCGCGGACGGTTTTCAAATTTACGCCTCCACTAGCCTCGGTCTTGGCGCGGCCCCGGATAATTTTCACCGCCGCGCACAACTCTGCAGGCGGCATGTTATCGAGCAGGATGATGTCCGCACCTGCATCGGCGGCTTGCGCTACCTGTTCCAGCGTATCCGCCTCGACTTCGACTTTCAGCTTCGGAAACTTTTGGCGGGCGCGAGTGACGGCGGCGGCGATGGCGTTTGGTTGTTCGTTTTGCAGTGCGACCAGATGGTTATCCTTGATCAGCACCATGTCAAACAGGCCGATGCGATGGTTTTTTCCGCCGCCGCAAGCCACGGCATATTTTTCGAACCGTCGCCAGCCGGGCGTCGTTTTGCGCGTGTCGAGAATCCTGGCGCGCGTGCCTTTGACCGCCACGGCAAACTGCGCAGTCGCCGTGGCGACGCCGGAAAGCCGCTGGACAAAATTTAACGCGATGCGTTCGGCGCTTAAAACAGCCCGGCTGGAACCGGAAATTTTCAGCAGCGATTTTCCGGCGGAGACTTGCTGGCCGTCGCGGACGAGTTTTTGAATTTTTATTTTTGGTGAAAGTTGCTTGAAGGCAAGTTCGGCAAATTGGATTCCCGCAACTACCAGCGGTTCGCGCGCGTTCATCCACGCGGCGGCCTTGGCATTGGCGGGAACCGTGGCGAGGGTGGTCACATCGCCGCTGCCAAGATCTTCAGCAAGCGCGGCACGGACGGCACGGCGAATTTCGGCGACGGTGAGTTCCACGCGAACAAGATGGCGACCGGGCAGAAAAGGAAAAGCAAAAAGGCGTCTACTTGATCGGACCAGTGAGAAATTCCTCAGATATCGAATCCAGTTTCTGCGCAGCCTCGGTTTCAGGACTGACCAGCAGCATGAGCAGCCCTTGGTCAGGCCGCATCACATAACGGAGCTGGCCGTATTCAAAAGCCCAAGTGGTCCAGCGTGGCGTTAATTCAGTACCAGCAAGGGGCTCGTGCAAGTCGGCGAAGTGCCGGAGCAGGGCTTCAATCTTTTCGGCCGGGAAAATCTTCTCATCGCCATGACCGGCACACTTTCCATTCGGACGACGAATCCCGCAAGTGAGCATGCCCGGCACGGCAGGCAGTCTGGCAAACCAGGTTTTAAAATTATCCTTCATGTTTCACGGGGGTGTCAGCCACACGCACCCAGATCAGGCGATCCGTGCGCGGCTGGACCACAATTCGGGAACCAGTCAGTTTGATTTCCATACGATCCAGTTTTCCAAGCTGGATTTCGGGAATGATTTTTTCCGCACGGATGGCGATTTCCTGCATGAGCGCTAGCCGGGCGGCGGCGGCGGGGCACTGCCAGTTGTAAAGCTCTTCCCCGGTGCCCGAACAGATAAGCATCTCCATGACACTGCCGGCAGGTTCAGTAGAAACGGCTTCCGCCCCTCCGCCAAGGTCTCCACCAGGATGTGCGCGGGAATTGAGCAAATCTTGCTGGCGCGCCGCTTCTCCCAACAGATATTCCCAAGTGCGGTTGAGGGTGCGTTCCGGCGGCGGCTCAAATTCATGAAGTTCAAATGTGCCGCCGGTCAGCGAAAGAAGTTTTTGAAAGGCGCGCTCGCCGAAAAACTCACCGCTAACGGCGTGGATGATCTGGCCTTCCTCTATGTAAATCCGGCCCAACGAATGCTCGCGAAAAAGTTCCAAAACAGAGGAGTTCCGCGCCAGACATTCCATCTGGACAAGATCCGCCAAACCGACGCTGCGCAAGCCGGTTTGAAAACCTTGTGGCAACGCCCAGCCGACCACCCCGTTCACACTGATGAACGCCGCCTTCAAGGCTTCGGGCGAAACGGGTTTTTCAATAAACAAATCAGCTCCGGCGGCGAGGCTCGCAGCGCGCTTTTCGTCTGTGGCCGGGGAAGTCATGACCACTTTTTTTAGTTGAGCCTGGTGTTGGGTAAAGCTGGCGAGCAAAAGTGGAATATCCAGCACCGGCGAATTCACAGACAAAATAACCAGTTGTATTTTTCCGGTCTGGATTGTTTTCAAAGCCGCCCCGGCACTGGTGGCGGCATGAATATGCCACTCCCCCTCGCTTAAGACGCGAAACGAATCAACCAGCATGGCGAGATCGTCCCGGTCATCGTCCACGATCAGGACATGGCGATCAGACTTTTTTTCTTTTTCTTTGGCCATCAAAATATTATACGGGGTTAATTCAAGGCGGCCAACGCCGCCTGAGCCGCCTGTTGGACAGCGTGATCGGCATCGCGCGCAGCGGCGGCGAGAATGGTCGCTGCCCCGCGTTCGCGCAACCGGCCCAGCGCCTCGGCCGCAGCCACCCGCAAATCACGGTCACGATCAAACAGCAAATCCGCAAAGAACGGCAGGGCCATGTGCGGCGGAACGGTTTCGATCTGGGCCGCCGGTGCGGCGCTCAATTGATCCGTCAAAGTATCTACACCAATCTTCAGCTGCTCCAAAAGTTGTGTCGCACTGTAACGCACCCAATAATCCGGGTGGCTCAGGGCCGCTTGTATCGCGGGCAACGCTTCCTGCACCGCTTCCGACTGCTCCCAGTCATGCTTCAATTTCCGCAGGGTTGATTGGGCGAGATTCCGCACAATCCGCTCCACATCCAGCAAGGCCGTCATCAGGGGCACCAGAGCGCGTTGATCGCTAATTTGTCCGAGTGAAACAATACCGGCCTCGCGCACATCGCGGTCCGGGTCTTGCACTAGTTCACACAATCCCGGCACGGCGGAAGATTCGCCGATGAAACCTAACGCCTTGGCGGCCGCCCGCCGGACTTCCCAAGACGTATCTTTCAATGCCAGCAACAACACCGGCACGGCGCGTTGACCACCGCAACGGGTAGCAGCGTCCACCGCCGCACTGCGCACGCTGGGGTTGCCGTCCTTGAGTAATTTTTCCACGTCGGCATACGTCGCCGGATCCGCCACCCGCTCCAAGGTCTCCAACGCAGCGATGCGCACGGCGGGACTGTCTTTTTTCAACGCCTCCAGCATGGTGCGGATCAGGCGCGGGTCTTTAATTTGCCCCAGCGTCTTAACGGCGGAAAGCTGCTTGTTTGGCGGACCGAAACGCATCATCTCCAAAAGCGGCTCCACCGCCTCCGGCCCCATGGTCAGCAGCAATTGCAAATTTCCCAACGCCAGAATCTGTTGAATTTTTTGTGAATCCGTTCCCGGCCGCCAGCCCAGCCGGTGCAAACTGCGCGCCGCCACCGCCCGCACAATCGGGTCTTGATCCCGCAACAACGGCACCAGCCTGTCCATCGCCAGCGGATCGCCCAGATGGCCAAGCGATTCCGATGCGGCCGCCCGCGCCAGCGGCACCGTGTCCTTTAGCATTTCGATCAGCGGTGATACGGCCCGACGATCCTGAAAACGCACCAAGGCCTTGGCTGCGGCGCAACGCACGTCAGCCTCTTTATCTTTCAAGGCCAGAATCAGCAGGGCGATGGATTTGACCTCTGCCTCATTGGCAAGCTTTTCCACCACCGCAAGTCGGGTTTGCGGATTGCGGGCCCGCAATTGCTGATGAGTCCACCAAAGCATCGTCGTTTGGGTTGCGGAAAAGATTTTCCGCTTCGGAATGTCACAAATTTGTTAGAAATACCGTTGATTATCCAGCAGGAAATCACTCCTCGCCAAGACATGAACATGTCTGACGGACACTAATCGTGCCGTCAGTTGCGAACACTTCGGGTGATTTTTCCTCAACCCAGCAATTTTTCAAACCGCGCCGCCGCTGCGTCCCATGCCGGCGAATCCTGTGGCGTGAAGGTTTTCAACTCGAAGGAATTTCGCACGATTTCACGCGCCGCCTCGTGCGACTCGACGTGGCCGAGCGCGATGGCTTGCACGAGAATATTGCCCAGCGCAGCGCACTCCGTCGGCCCGGCGAGCACGGGAATCTTCAGAGCATTTGCGGTAAACTGGTTCAGCGTGGCGTCCTTGCTGCCGCCGCCAACGATATGCAGGCGCTCAATTTTTTTGCCGATTAGCCGCTCGGTGCGGCGCAAGGTTACGCGGTAAAACAAGGCGAGACTTTCATAGATGCAACGCACACACGCGCCGATATCCGCCGGGGCGGGCTGGCCGGTCTCGTGGCAGAAATCGGCAATTTTTGTGGGCATGTCGTCGGGACTCAAAAAGCGCGGATCATCCGGATTAATCAGCGAAATAAAGGGTGCGGAGGCAATCGCCAGTTTTTCCAGTTCAGCAAATTCGAGTTTCTTGCCGGTTTTGATCCAATGCCGGCGCGATTCCTGGATGAGCCAGAGGCCGACGATATTTTTCAGCAGGCGCACAGTGTCGCCGTAGCCGATTTCGTTCGTGAAGCCGAGGTTGCGGCTTTGGTCGTTGATGACGGGCTGCGGCCATTCAACGCCCATCAGCGACCATGTCCCCGAACTCAAGTAGGCCCAATTCTCGCCGCTAGCGGGCACCGCCACCACCGCCGCGCCGGTATCATGCGAACAACTGGCGACGACTTCGATCTGCGGCAGGCCGACTTCGGCGGCGAGATTTTTTTTCATCGGGCCGAGCTTCGTGCCGGACGGACAGATCGGCGCGAACAAATCCTCCCGCAAGCCCAGCGCGCCAAACAGTCGCTTGGACCAGCGTTTATAGGTCGGATTGTAAAGCTGCGTGGTGCTGGCGAGGGAAACTTCGTTGCGCGCAACGCCGGAGCAGAAAAAGTTGAACGCGTCGCCGATCAGCAGCAGATGTTTGGCTTTGGCCAGCCGCTCGGCCGGCTCGGTGACGATCTGGTAAATCGTGTTCAGCCCCATGAATTGTATGCCGGTAATGGAATAAATCGTAGGCCATTCGACTTTTTCTTTCACAATCTCAACGCCCGCAACGGTGCGCGAATCGCGATAGCACCAAACCGGCGAGACAGGCAGGCCGCGCTCGTCATAAACCACATAATCAACACCCCATGAATCGGTGCTGATGCTGGCAATCGGCAGGTTTTTGGCGGCGGCTTTTTTGAGGCCGGTCTTCAATTCATTCAGTAGCCGGTCGAATTCCCAGTGCAAAGCGCCGGCCACCTTGGTTGCCCCGGTGGGAAAGCGGTGCAGTTCTTCGAGCGAAATTTTTCCGTTGTCGAGCGTGCCGAGAATAAGCCGGCCGCTGTCCGCGCCGAGGTCGCAGGCGAGATAATAAGTAGGCATAAAGAAATTGGATTGCAGTTTATGCGATGGCAGCGTCGTGTCAAAAAGTTTGCCAACTTTCGGCGACGGCGTATTTTGAAGCGCCAATTTTATGAACACCCAACTTGACCTGCTTAAACAATTCACCGTCGTCGTTGCCGACACCGGCGATTTCGCCTCGCTCAAGCAATTTGCGCCACGCGATGCCACCACCAATCCCTCGCTCATACTCAAGGCCGCACAGATGCCCGAGTATCAATTCCTCGTGGATAAGGCCATCGCCGACAACCGCGCCAAGTATGGCGGCCAAGGCCTGCTGGCTCATGTCCTCGATGATTTGACGATTCTGTTTGGCTTGGAAATATTAAAAATTGTTCCCGGCCGCGTCTCCACCGAGACCGATGCCAACCGCTCCTTCGACGCCGACGCGCTCGTCGCCAAGGGACGTCATTTCATCTCGCTTTACGAAAAAAACGGCATCGCCCGCGAACGCATTCTCATCAAAATCGCCTCAACCTGGGAGGGCATCCGCGCCGCCGAAATCCTCCAGCGCGACGGCATCAACTGCAACCTCACCCTGCTCTTCTCGCTCGCGCAGGCCGTCGCTTGCGCCGAGGCGAAGGTGAAACTCATTTCGCCGTTCGTCGGCCGCATCATGGACTGGTATAAAGCCAAGGAGAAAAAAGAGTTTGCGCCCGCCGAGGATCCCGGCGTGCTGTCGGTGAAGGAAATTTATTCCTATTACAAAAAATTCGGCCACGCGACTGAAGTCATGGGCGCGAGTTTCCGCAACGTCGGTGAAATCCAGGAACTCGCCGGCTGCGACTTACTGACAATCAGCCCAAACCTGCTGGCAGAATTGCAGAAATCCACCGCTTCGCTGACCCGCAAGTTAAGCCCAGAACTCGCCCGCGAATCCACGATCGAGAAGTTGCCGCTGGACGAAAAGAAGTTCCGCTGGCTCTTCAACGAAAACGCGATGGCCACGGAAAAAACCGCCGAAGGCATCCGCCTCTTCAACGCCGATGCACAGAAGTTGGCGCAGTTTGTGGCAGCGAAGTTGGGCTGAACAGTTACAACCGCGGCAAAAAGCGGCGTAGCCAGGTTGATCTGGGCAGACGTCGTCTGCCCGGTTAACCCTCGCCAGCTTTCGGACCGGGAGACTCATCCGCATTCAATTGATTTCCAAGATTGCCAAGGGCGGTTTAAAACCGCTAAATACTATGGAATGTCAACGGTCGCCGAACAACTCCGCTCCGCCCGCGAGGCCAAAAAGCTCACGGTCGAGCAGGTCGCGGAATCCACCAAAATCCGCACCGACCATATTCGCGCTCTGGAAGAAGGGAATTTCAACGTTTTCTCCGCGCCGATTTACATTCGCGGCTCGGTGAAGAATTACGCCAACGCGCTCAAACTCGACACGGCGGCCATCCTCGCGACGCTGGACGCTGAATTAAAAGGCACGGAAAAATACAGCGAGCCACCCCCACTTTCTGACCAGAAGAAAACATTCGTGGACGACCTGACGCTGGTGCTGGCGAAATTGAACTGGAAAATGGGCGTGGCCGGCCTTGCCCTCGTGGCGCTGGCGCTGATCATCGGCCTGTCATTCTGGGCGTGGCGACATCACCAGAAGAGCGACCCCATCAAGCAACTTCCCCCCGCCGTATATCACCCGGCCAATTCTGGCGACACGCTGCCACTGCCGAAGCACTGATTAGACGTCTTCGAGATAGAGTGAACGGTTACGCCAAAGGTAGATGATGCCGGAAGCCGCCGTGAGGGCAACGGTGAGCCATAACATGACCTCGGCAAAGCCGGGCACCCAGGGAGAAAAGAAGTTTTTCCATGCCACCGGCCATTCCTCGCACGCATCCACGACGAGCAATGCATTGATGGTGATGATCTGTGAGATAGTTTTGTGTTTCCCGAAGCGTTCCGCCGCGAGAACAATTTGCTTGGATGCCGCCAGCAGGCGCAGGCCGGTGATCGCGAGTTCGCGCGAAACGATGACGATGACCATCCAAGCAGCGACCTTGACGGGCGCATTGGGGTTGAGATGCGTGCTTTCAGCAAAGGCGATGAACGCAGAGCACGTCAGGATTTTGTCGGCGAGCGGGTCCATGAGCTTGCCGAAATTGGTGATGAGGTTGCGCGAGCGCGCGAGGCGGCCGTCGAGAAAATCCGTCGCACCGGCCAGCGAAAAGAATACCAGCGCCAGCGTGTCGTTGTAGCGGAACGATGAGAACAAGGCCCAGAGAAAAACCGCCGTCAGCCCAAAGCGCGAGACGGTAAGCTTGTTGGGCAGATTCATGTGGCGAAAGATTGACGCGTGACGGCGGAGGTTGGCAAGTTCCAAAAACAAAAAAGGCGGGCTGCACTGCGCAACCCGCCTCATTCAATTGATTTCACGCGCCGAACTTGTCGAACATCTTCGCGTTCGCCTGCATGAGGCGGATGAGGAATTTCGCGGGAAACACGCTGAGCGAACCGCTGTTCGCGCCGGTCTCGGTAAAGCGTTCCAGTTTGTCGGAACCGCTTGCAGACGAATGCAACAGCACCGGCTGCGGATGCCACGAATGACCTTTCAGCGAACACGGTGTCGAATGATCACCGGTGATGGCGATGACGTCGGGCTTCTTTTTCAAAAGAATCGGCAGCGCGGCGTCAAACTCCTCGATCGCTTTTTTCTTGGCGGCGAAGTTGCCGTCTTCACCGTATTTGTCGGTGTATTTGTAATGGATGAAAAAGAAATCGTAGTTTTCGTATTCGGCGAGATAGCGCTCAAATTGTTCCTTGATGGTCTGCGGACCTTCGATCTTCACCATGCCGACGAGTTGGGCGAGGCCTTTATACATGGGATAAACCGCGAGGCACGCGGGCTTGAGCAGATAACGCTCTTCAAACAGCGGAATCTTTGGCTGATGCGCGATGCCGCGCATGAGAAACCCGTTCGCGGGTTTTTCCTTGGCGATGACGGGCAGCGCGGCCCTGTAAAAATCCGCGATGAGTTTGGCCATCTTCTTCTGTTTGGCGTTCTTCGCATCGCGTGGCTTCACGGCGGGAATGGCAAAGCCTTCGCGGTTCGGATCAGCATCGGTAAGCGGCCCCTCAAGCCCCTTGCCACGGAAAATCACTACGAAACGGTGTTCCTTGCCGGCTTTGATGATGACTTCGGTATCGCCAATCTTTTTAATTTTCTTGGAAAGCATGGCGCAAAGTTTTTCACAAACTTCGGTCGCGATGCGTCCGGCGCGACGATCGGTGACAATGCCCTTCGCGTCAAGCGTGGCGAAATTGGCGCGGGCACAAACGTCGCCGGGTTTGAGTTCCACGCCGAGGCCGAGCGCCTCAATGACACCGCGGCCAACCTGAAATTCCAACGGGTCGTATCCGAACAAACCGAGATGGCCAGGTCCGCTGCCGGGAGTAATACCGGGCGCGGCGGGTATCATCCGGCCCTGCGCGGAATCCTTCGACAACTTGTCGAGGTTGGGGGTGTGCGCGGCTTCAAGCGGCGTAAGGTAGCCCTGTTCCTTGGTCGCGAGATCGCCGAGGCCGTCAAGGACGATCAGGGCCAGCTTGGTTTTGGTTTTAAGCGTCAGTTCCGAATAAAGTGCGTCTAAATTCATCTGGATATTTTACAAAAGAAAAGGCCTGATGCAATTCGTTTTAGTGACAGGCCGGTGACTTCAATGAAAATTTTAAGCGAATCGAATAGCTCAAACGACAAATTCCCTTCCACCGGTGAAACTTGGAAAAAAACGCGCGCGCAAGCCACTTTACTTTCGGGTCTTCATGAAGCAATTTGACGGCACATGACACGACTGCTTATGAGTCTCTGGGTTGGTCTTCTGGCCACACAAATTGCCACCCACGCGGAAACCGTTCCAACTCCGATGCTGACCGCAACTTGGCTGGACAACAACCTCATGCAGTTGCACGTCCAACAGGTAACAGGCAGTTTCGGTGTGGAATTTTTGGCGACACAGGCAACCAATAAGCCGGGCGGTCTCATTCTTGACCTACGCTCGGCGGACGGTGATAAAAACGCGACGGCGGCGGCCAGCGGATTTTTTGCGAGCAAAAAGCTTCCACTGGTCATTCTCGTCAACGGGCAAACCCGCGGGGCGGCGGCGACACTGGCTACGGATTTGCGCGCGGCGGGTGACGGTGTGCTGGTCGGTTCCACCGATTTCACCGGCAAAATCTTGCCGGACATCACGGTAACCGTATCGAGCGACGATGAGAAAAATTATCTGGCGAATCCATTCTTCGCTCCGATTGCCAAAAAACCGGCGACGTTAATGGCCACTAATGAACTTCTGCCGTTTGTGGATCACACGAGTGAAGCGGATCTCGTTCGTAAACGCGTCAAGGATGGCGAGGAAGAATACACTGAAAGCCCGCGCGTTGAGCCAGACCGGCCCGTCATCCACGATCCGGCGCTGGCGCGGGCGGTGGACTTACTCAAGGCATTGGCGGTGCTGCATCCGGCGCGCGGCTGATTTCGCATTGACGATTTGACTCCAACCCATCACCTTTTCCGTCCGCGTTTGGGATGAAAACGATTCTTTTTCTTTGCACCGGCAACGTCTGTCGCAGCCCGATGGCCGAGGGCCTTTTCCGCCACGCCGTCAAAGGCCGTGGCGAGTTCCGTATCCTGTCGGCCGGCATCGGCGCGATTGACGGTGACCAGCCCACGCATCATTCCGTGCAGGCGATGCGCGAGATTGGCATTGATATTTCCCATCAGCGCAGTCGCGCGCTCACGGCAGAACTGGTACGCTCGGCGGATTTGATCCTAGGCATGACGCACAGCCACACGGACACCGTGGCCCTGCTCTATCCTACGGCGGCAGAGAAAACTTTTCTGCTCCGTGAGTTCGACGAAACGCTCGAAGCCTACGAAAAAGACATCAGCGATCCCATCGGCAGCCCCTTCCACATTTATGCGGAATGCCGCGACCAGATCGAACAGGGCATTGCCACCCTTTTGAAATTTATGGAACAACATAACTTTTTGTCCAAACCGCAACAACCGTCCGCCCCGTCGGCCGTCAACTTCGCGCTCGGCGCGGATCACGGCGGCTTTGAACTCAAGGAAGCGCTTAAGGCGTTTCTTCGCGAACGCGGCCTGACGGTCAGCGATCTGGGTGCGACCAGCAAAGATCCGGCGGATGATTATCCTGATTTTGCCAAACCCGTTGCCGAAGCCGTTGCCGCCGGCAAAGCCGAGCTTGGCCTGCTGATCTGCACGAGCGGCGTCGGCGTGAGCATCACCGCCAACAAGGTTGCTGGCGTGCGCGCCGCGCTCATCAGCGATGAAGAATCCGCCTCGCTCTGCCGCCAACACAATGATGTGAACGTCCTTTGCTTGAGCGGGAAGAAAACTTCCACCGAACTCGGCAAAAAAATCCTAAGCGCCTTCATCGGCGCGAAGTTTGAAGGTGGCCGCCACGAACGTCGCGTGTTAAAGATGGATGCAAAATTTGCCCCCGCAAACCTGCGGCTGGCCAATGTTGATCCCGAAATTGCCGCGTCCGTCGAACACGAACGCAAGCGCCAGCAGGAAAACATCGAGCTGATCGCATCCGAAAACTTTACCAGCCCGGCGGTCATGGAAGCGCAAGGTTCCGTGCTGACTAATAAATACGCCGAGGGTTATCCCAAGAAGCGCTGGTATGGCGGTTGCGAATATATTGATGTCATTGAGCAACTCGCGATTGACCGCGCGAAAAAACTGTTCGGTGCGGAGCACGCCAACGTCCAGCCGCACTCCGGCTCCGGCGCGAACATGGCGGTTTATTTCGCGTTCCTGAAGCCCGGCGACAAGATGCTCACCATGGATTTGAGCCACGGCGGCCATCTGACGCACGGTAACAAGGCAAATTTCTCCGGCAAATTTTTCGAGATCGTCCACTACGGCGTCGGCAAAGAAACCGAGCGGATTGACTATGACCAGATCGCCACGATGGCCCGCGAGCACAAGCCGAAGATGATCACCATCGGCGCGAGCGCCTATCCGCGCATCATTGACTTCAAACGGATGGGCGAAATCGCCCGCGAAGTCGGTGCGCATCTGCTGGCTGACATCGCGCACATCGCCGGCCTCGTCGCGGCGGGTGTGCATCCCAGCCCGATCGGACACGCGGATTTCGTCACGACCACCACGCACAAGACCCTGCGCGGCCCGCGCGGCGGTTTGATTCTTTGCGCGGAAAAATACGCGAAGGAAATTGATTCCATCGTTTTCCCCGGCATCCAGGGCGGCCCGCTCGAACACGTCATTGCCGGCAAAGCCGTTTGCTTCCACGAAGCGCTGCAACCGAGCTTCAAGGCTTATCAGCAACAGATTGTGAAGAACGCCGCCGCGCTCGCCGATGGCATGAAGCGCAACGGCTACCGCCTTGTCAGCGGCGGCACGGACAATCACCTCATGCTCGTGGACGTCGGAGCGAAGGGCATCACCGGCAAAGATTCACAGATTGCGCTGGACGAAGCCGGTATCACGGTGAACAAAAACACCATTCCCTTCGAGACGCGCTCGCCGTTTCAGGCCAGCGGCATTCGCCTCGGGACGCCGGCCAGCACCACTCGCGGCATGAAGGAAGCGGAGATGGCGGCCATTGCTGACATGATTTCAGAAGTGCTGATGGACATCAAAAACGTGGACGCCGCCCACAACGTTCGCGCGCGCGTGCGTGAGTTGACGGCGAAGTTCCCGCTGCCCTACTAAAAATGTTTAGCGTTGGACAAAAAGTTGTTTTGGTGGACGACAAGTGGCCAGAGACCGTCAAGCAACTTTACCTGCAACTGCCGGTCCTAAATACCGTGTATGTGATCCGCGCCGTGCGCGTGGGCGTGCGGGCAGACGAGCTAATCATGGACATGCGCCGCGTGCTGGAATCTTCATTGCTGCTCACGAGTATTTACAATCCCACGAACAATCTCGGCGTGGAAGCCGGATTTGCCGCCAGCCGCTTCCGTGCGCTGGATGAATTGAAGCAGGAATCCGTAGAAGAACACTCCGCGGTGGCTTGAGCCGGCGTTCGTGGAAGAGGTCAAAATTAAAACGCCCCGTGAAAATCGCGGGGCGTTTTTTTGGTGAATTTATCGCCGACTGTTCTGGAACAACATGATGACCACGACGGTGACAGCGAATAACACGGCGGACAATACGACCCAGACCATGATACTGGCCTGTTTCTTTTGCTGCCATGGGGCCAGGTGTGGGAATATCACCTTGCCCAGAAATTTCATAGGCATATTGGGTTGCTTCTGATTCTGGATTCTGACGCTTCTGACTCTTAATTAGGGTTTGCTAATAAAATCATAACCAGTCCCCGTGTCCAGCCCGTTTTTAATGGTCTCCCAACGCACCGACGGGTCAGCTAGGCCGGCAGCACTTCCGCCAATCCCCGGCCACGGCCATGGTTTAAGTTGATGAATTGATGGGTTTCGAGGATGTGGCCAACAATGTTGAACTTGCCAATCGCCTCTTTTTTCGCCGCGTCAAAAGCCGTTCCGGTTTTTGGAAAGCGTTTTCCATCAGCGGCAATTTTGGTCCAGTGGCCATCGCTCGTAAGAAATTCAAGACTGTCGGCGTTCTCAATCATTATATTCATAGTCCGACAATCTACCACGTTTCGAAGGATATCAGCACTTAAAGCGTAATATATTTTTCAGCCACACTGATGGGATAAATATGGGATAAATAAAACCTGCTATTTAGTCCAATGCCACCGGCCGGCGCGCGGCCTTTTTACCTGCGTGATGCGTTTTGTCGGCAAGCATCCGCGCCTTGGCGCGACGGGAGCGCTTGCGTTTCGCGCGGCGGATTTTCTCGATCTCGGCGCGCTGGGCGGCGACGAACCCAGTCTGCGCGGCTTCAATCTTATCGAGCAACAGCCGGCGGGCGATGAAGCGATTCAGCCCCTGCTGACGCGTTTCCTGGCATTTGACCGACACACTGTGAATGAACAAATACTTTGGTCACCGAAAAATCGCGATTTTCCTTATAATTCGCGAATGAGAATACTCTGTTTGTTCAAATAGTTTAGTCCCCGAAGAAATATTGTTTAATTTGATCTGAAAAACTAAATGCCGTCGATGCGTCCGTGTTGAGTTTATGGCGGAATCTTATTGGCCCTACGGACAATCTTCAAACGTTTGGCATCCGGAAATTGTCCATGCAATCGAATATTAAATTCTATTGCCGCATTGAATGATTGGCTAGCTGTGGCTTGGGATTTCAGATTTGAACTCGAGGGAGGATTGTAAAATATGGGAAACCAAACCAAAATCCCCATAACCCTCCATTCTTCGACGCACGGTATAGCCACAGGTAAACTTCTCTGCCGGACTCAGCCGGACAACTTTCAACACCACGTCATTTACTTCCCTTGGGCAAAATGTGTGAATTTTTCACACAGCGATGTTGACTCAATCGATGCGATGTGTGAAGTTTTCACATATCAATATGAATTTGCTTAACCAAAATGAACTCGAAGCGCTCCGCATTCTTTGGGAACACGGTGAATTGAAGCCGGCCGACGTTCAATCTCGATTCGCTTGGCCCATTGAGAATGCCACGTTGCGGTCGGTGTTGGTGAACCTTGTGGCAAAGAAGCACATCACGCGGCGTTTGCAGGGGAAGGCATTTTTCTACACGGCCTGTGTTCCCAAGGCCACCTTGCTGGAAACCACCTTGCAAACGTTGGCTCGAATCTTTGCCGGCGGCTCCCGGCAGGAACTGGTCATGCAACTATTGGAAAAATCCGATCTTAAATCTGCCGATCTCGAACTTCTGCGACAGACCGCCGCGGGCGCTCCGGCGAAATCAAACGAAGGAAGATCAAAATGAACATAACGACCATTCTGAGTTTGCCTACGGTCGTTGTCCTGCTGAAGTGGACCGGCTTATTAATCCTGGCTTGGGGTGCTCACGGGCTTTTGCGCCACCGGGATGCGCGCTGGCGTTTGATTCTGTGGCGGAGCGTCCTTTGCTTTGGCCTCCTGCTGCCATTGTCACATTTCGTGGATTTGCCCGGCGTAAAAATTCCGGTGGGCACTGACATGGTCCAAGCGGGTGATGCTTCAAACTTGGCCACAATCCCTGCGACTGGGAGTCAGCCGTCAAAAGGGAAACTTGAATCAACTGCTACAATAGCAGCAACGCCGCGGCAAAGCCCAGAACACACTGCCGCGTTTCAGCCTACGCCTGCTGGGGGAATGGTTTCCTGGCAAGAAATCCTAGTGACCATTTGGCTGGTCGGTTGCCTGTTGGGAATGGTCCGGCTGGCGTGGCTGCAACTGGCACTATCGCGTTTGCGGACCCAGGCAGCGCAACCGACGGCGGAGATCGAACAATTGGCGGAGCAGGTGCGAAGCGCGCTCGGTCTGCGGGGGGAAATCCAAATTCGAACCACGGCCACCATTACTTCGCCGTTTGTGTGTGATCTCCTAAAGCCGACGATCATGTTGCCGCAAACCCTCGTTCAATCACTGAATGAAGCGGAACTCCGCGCTGTGCTGAATCATGAAATCGCGCATATTCGCCAAAATGACCTCGCGTGGTGCGTGGCGTGGCAATGGCTAAGGGCAATTGTCTGGTTCCATCCATTAGTCTGGCGCGTGCCGGCCGCCCACAATTTGGCCTGTGAACAGGAAGCAGACCGGGTGGCATCGGCACAAATGCCCGAGCGCGATTCGTATGTGCAGTTGCTTGCGCGGCTTGCGCTCAAGGTGCTGGCTTTGCCAGCCGTAGAGACTCGGCTGACGGTCAACGGAAGTTCGCAAATTACCAAACGCCTGATCTGGTTGGGCCAAAGCCGTATGGCCAACTGGAATTGGCGATACTCGATGTCGGCATTCAGCGTAAGCCTTCTGTTGTTCCTTGCAGTGGCGGGTTGCGAAACTACCAAGAACAGTTCAACCAGCGCAACCAGGTCAGCGAAGATTGAATTTAAAAATGTGCTCGTGGTGGTGCAGGACGATGACGGCAAACCCATTGCAGGTGCCACTATTTCGCCCGAGGGTTTCCGGGTTAAAGGTCTTCATGGCGCTGATGCCTACACATGGCGCAAAGAACTGTTTGGACCGCCAGAAAAAGTGGTTACCGATTTTGAAGGCAAAGCCTATATCAAATATCCGGTGGTAGGCATACCGGAGGAGAAAGAATACACCGGCGCACTCTTCTTCAGCGTTACCCATCCTGATTATTCGACCGCCCGGCCACAGGAATATTCCGTGGATAAACCGGAGCAGCCGATTCGATTGACACGCGGCATCCACCTCAAGGTTTCAGGCTATGTCGGTGGCGACCACCAATCCGTTCCTGAGCTGGCCCCGATTCTCAATGAAGAAGAAATTCACGCAGATGATTGGCAAAAGGCCGGTGGCAATAGCTATGCCTTCAACAAGGTGTCTCCCGGCGAACATTTGCTCCAGCTCATGGGCCGATTGCCTTCCGGCCAGATTGTTTACAGCGAAGTGCAGGAATTTACTGCCGAGAAGGGAAAAGACTACAATTTTGATCTCGAAATGAAGCCCGGTATCCGGCTGGAAGGACGGCTGGATGATAACACGCCGCGCCCCGTGACGAACGGCCGGGTTTTAATCAGTGTGCGATCAAAGCAATTTCCCGCATGGACCAACTGGAATCAGGTGGATGCGGTCGTCAAAAAATTCCCGAACGTTCCTGGCTGGAAGAGTTATCGCCCGATCGCGCCGGATGGCACCTTTGTTTTTGAATCAGTGCCGCCGGGCGGGCTGGATGTGATTGTGCATGGGGACGGGTTTGCTTCCAAGAATGGCGGCACCTACGCGCGTAATTTCGGCGTGCCACAGGTCTTTGCTCTCGACGCGCCGACAACACGAATCGAGGTTGTGACCGAACCCACGGCAACTCTTGTGTTCACCGCGAAAACGAAAGACGGAAAACCGATTGAAGGCGCCTGGGTTGGCCTTAATCCAAATGTCATTCGGGTTAACGGCGGACTTTTTGGCGACATGCGACGGTCCAGCGAAGCGCCTTTCAACCAACTGGCTCCGCTTCCGGATGTGCCCTACTCGATCAAAACTGACAAAGACGGTGTGGCGGTCATTCGGAATGTTCCCACCTGCACGGGTGGCCTAGAGCTTGACCATCCGCAATTCCAAGTTCCCTTGCAGGATCTCAAAGGCTGGCGTAACAGAAATGTTCACGTGTCATTTAACGCCGGAGAAACCAATCGGCTGACAATGATCCTGGAGCCGAAAGGGACAGACTTTATTGGAACCAGCCGGTATTGAAAGAGTTCCATCAGAGGGCCCTGCCGCGCGGCCGGCCATTGTAGAAAGCGCCGAGCCGCTTTGAGCGCCGCGTATAATTGTATCGCTTAAGCTGGGAAATCCTAGTGTAAACGGCGGCTGAAAAGTGCGGCGGGGTCATGTGTGTGACGGGGCGGTTCAAAAGTGCGGCATCTTCATTAACAATGAAGCATGTATCGCAATATGGAAGACTGGGCTGAGATTCGCAAAAAAGTGTTGGCAGGA
>CAIXPZ010000161.1 GCA_903921455.1 uncultured Verrucomicrobia subdivision 3 bacterium
GAGCGGGAGCGATCTGCGGAATCTGTGTAGCAGATGCGTTAGCGAATGCAGAGGCGGCAAACTGGCGAGTCCGTCACGGGCGCGGGCCGAACAGTGCGGATACTTGGCGCGAGGCACGAGCGCAAGTGTCCGCTCTGTGACAGCCGGAGTCCTTCCGCACTGGCATCTTTTTCCGGCACGCCCAAGCCGCCGGCCTGGGCGTGATATTGCTGTGTCTTGGCCGTGGCGAAGCCTAGCGGCCTCCGTCACCAAAAAGGCGACCGCAAACGCAGTGCGCGTTCGCCCCCGCGAGGAGCGACAGCGACGAGTCAGCAATCCACTAACTTTTCCCCGCCTGGCCGCGCGCTTAAATCATCCGCCAACCTGAATGGTTGGATCGCGCGGAAACCGTTCGAGGACCTGCGACGTTCGACGCGTGCGCGCGGCAGCGAAAGGCACGCCGAGTGGGACATTCGTAAACCGGTGAAGGCGTGCCGGTGCTGGCGTAGCGGTGGCGTCAGCCGCCGCCGCCAGCATGAGCGTCAGGCGTCCGCGCACGCGCCTGATGTGCGGCCTGAGTTATTGAGCGCAGCGAACACAACCAAACTCCGCACAACGTTCGCAAATGGAGACCGTGTTTGGTTGCGCGCATTCGTGTTGTCCAATTGAGCACGCGAGCGGAGTGCAGCGCGAACTGAAATTCCATCGAGCGCAGCGAGCCATTGTTGTATTTCGAGCGCACACGAATTACCGAACGCATCCACATTGTCCACGACACACAACTTCACCTGGTGGCATGAGTCATTATTCGGACGCATGGCGAGGGAACAAACTCACTAGCTTTCAATGGGCCAGCAGCTTTAGAATCTCAACATGGTCATCGAAAAGTGTCAGGTATGTATTGGGGATCCAGCCTGTGAAAATCAGGTTGATTCCCGATGTTTGCCAGTGCCGGTTTTTGGTGATCTAACCAAGCCACATCTTAAAGTGGTGACGATTGGTTTGAATCCGGCTTTGAACGAATTTCTCGACCGTGGGCAAGCCGTTGAGCGCAGTCAACGACTCGCCATGCTGGAAGATTATCAAGTCGCCACCCGGGCTGACCTGAGTCCAATGAATGTCTTCGATGCCAAGAAACGGCGCGAAGAATATTTTGCCAATCCTGACCGCAATTGGGCTGCGTATTTCGAGCGGATGGAAAGTGTTCTCACGCGGGTTCAGCCGGCTTGGACCTACGTCATGGGAAGCGCAGCCCATATCGACATCGTCGCTTGTGCCACGAAAGACCGGTGGGGTGATCTGACCAACGAATGCAAGACGGCCCTGACAAAAAACTGTCGAACACACTTCGTCAATTCCCTGACCAGCCTCCCGAATGGAACTGTGATATTGGGTGACGGCCAGAGAACCAAGCAAGCCCTGGGGCAACTTGGCTTGGACTTCATCATCGAAAAAACTGAGCGCATCAACATCTTGAAAATCCCGATCGACACAGGATGGGTAGGAAAGATAAAAACGGGAGACAAGATATATCCCTTCCTTGGCTGGTCAGCTCCTGTCGGAACGCTCTCGGTTTTATGGCGCGTGGACTTGGCAAATTGGATTCATCGCCAGCTCTACCCGAAGGCAAAATGGCCAACCTCTGAGGCTCACAGAAGGTAAGCGACTTCAGCCGCTATGCGAGACCCCGAGCGCAAGCGAGCGTTCTCGCCACAATTCCGTTGGTGGTGCATCTGGAAAAACTGCTCACACCGGACGCTCCGGGCGACGAGCCCGGAGCCAGCCGGTGAGGCGAAGGTAACTGAACACGAACGGCTGCCACCACGGCAACTGCGGCCGGAAGCCCGAAGGCTGGCCGCACGCAACCCAAAAGCTGACCGGAGCCGTGACGTGACGGTAGTAGAAGCTACTGACGTGGCACTGCCAACGCCACCAGGGCACAGTGGCGAAACGATGCCACGCGGCGGTGGCCTGGCTGGGTATGAAGTGGCTGCTCATCACCATTTCCTGAGCAGCCACGAATTGCCAGACAGGACACCCGTAGGCACTCCTGACGCTGCGCGGAGAAAACCACCGCCAGCCCGCGAGGATCAACTAACCATCATTGTCTTTTCCGAAGCGAAGTGGCAGCACGACGGCAGAGGTGCAGCCGGCGTGACAGGTGCGAGTCAGCGAGCACCTGGCGCGACGGATGCCTGCCGACGTGCGAACGAAGCGTTCAAGCCGAGGAGCGTTAGCGACGAGGTTTCGACGCCGGTCAGCGCGCTAAATCATCCGCCAACCTAAACCGTTCGACAGTCCGGCGAACGTCCAACAACCTGCGACGTCCGAATCGCGCGCGCTGACAGCGAAAGGCACGCCGAGTGTGACTTTCGTAAACCTGAGAAGGCGTGCCGGTGCGCGGCGACAGTCGGCGTTAGCCGACTGGCCGCGCATGAGCGACGGCGTCCGCGCGCGGGAATTGGCATTCGTGAATGGAGACCGTGAAATTGCCGCGCGATTCGTCATTGTTGAGCGCAGCGAACAAACTTCCTGTTGAGCAACGCGAACTAATTTTGCTGCTGGCTCGTGGCGAAATTCAAAACCTGTCAAATAAAAATCTTCCGTCAACAGCCGTTGCTGGCCGTCAAGGAACGTCAAGGAGCGTCAAGGGCCGTAGGATGAATTGCAGGTGAAAATGGCATGGAAAAATCCCGTGCTAGAGTTCGCCTCGTGGCCGCCAATACGACACATCCTGATTACGACGCAAGCCTGTCTGCCTGGCTCCGTGCCCGCGATGTCATTGCTGGTGATGATGCCGTGAAAGCGGCTGGCGAATTGTATCTGCCACGATTGGATTCGCAGGACGATGATGAATATCTGTCCTACAAAACCCGTGCCTGCTTCTTCAATGCCACGTCTCGCACCTGTGATGGCTTCCTTGGTCTGCTCTTTCGCCGTGATCCCGAAGTCAAACTTCCCGATCGCCATGCTGGTGTCGGTGGTGCCCTGCGTGTTTTCACCGATGACGTGGATTTGATGGGCACGTCGCTGTTCACTTTTTGCAAGGGTGTCGTCGGTGAAGTCCTTGCTCTTGGTCGGTGTGGCACTTTGATTGACTGGCAGACCGATGGTGAATCTCGTGCCTACGTTGTCCGCTATGCTGCTGAAGACATCCTCAACTGGCAGACGCAACGCATCAATGGCCGCAACGTCGTCACGCTGATTGCTCTCCGTGAAGTGGTGAGTAAACCGGTCGCGGAAGATCCCTTCGCCGTGGATCAGGTGCAAAACATTCGTGTCCTGAAACTCGAATCACTCCCTGATGGTGGCACCCGCTACGTCGTGGAAATCTGGGAACAGCAGAAAGACCCTAATAATCGTCGCAAAAAATCTGAATGGAAACTGGTGGAAAGTCGTGTCCCACTCCGCTTGGGCAAAACCATCCCGCTAATTCCATTCGTCTTTCATGGTCCACGCAACGCTTTGCCTGACGTGGACAAGATGCCACTCGCTGACATCATCACCGTGAATCTTGATCACTACCGTCTCGATGCTGACTACAAGCATGGTCTGCATTACACCGCTCTGCCCACGGCTTGGGTGTCTGGCTTCGACAAAACTTCCGAGCTTCGCATTGGCAGCAGCACGGCTTGGGTGGCTGAAACTCCTGGTGCCGTAGCAGGCTTCTTGGAATTCAAAGGTCAAGGTCTGTCCACCTTCGAGAATGCCCAGAACCGGGATGAACGTCTCATGGCTGTCCTTGGCTCCCGGATGCTGGAAGACACCAAACGTGTCGGTGAAACCGCCGATGCCATTGAGCTGCGTCAGGCTGGTGAGAATAGCATCTTGATGACATTGGCTTTGTCTGTCTCTGACTCCATCAGCCAAGTCCTTCGCTGGGTCTACTGGTGGAATTCCACTGAACAGTATCCCGAAGACATCAGTGAAGACCTCGTGCTGCTCCAAATCAACACTGACTTCACCGCCAAAGGTCTGACCAGTCTGGAACTCACTGCCATTGTCGGTGCCTGGCAGGCTGGCGCCATCTCGCAGGCCACTATGTTTGATCTCTTCCGAAAAGGTGAAGTCCTGCCCACTGGCCGCACGGATGCAGAAGAAATGAATCTTGTCCAAGCTGGACAACCCAAAAACCAAATCGGTCAGGAGAATCCGACCGGGGTCTTTCCTAAGCCTGGGAATTCCCCCGTGGCCACAGCGATTCCAACGCCGACTCCGGCAGCAACCAACAACCAGTAAAAATTTATGCCACTGAAATACAAATATCCGACCAAGCAGGAAATCCCTGCGGAACAATCGGCGCTCTACGTGGAGCGCGAAGGTGCCTTCTACCTCGATGTGGAGGGCGTGACCGACAAGGCCAAAGCTGATGAGCTGCGCACGCACAACATCGAACTACGCAAGCAGATCGAGGAACGCGATGCCCGGTTCAATGGCATCGACCCGGACCAGGTGCGCCAGCTCGCCGCTGAGAAGGAACGTCTGGAAGAAGAGCAGCGCCTGAAGGAAGGCAAATTTCAGGACGTGATGGAATCCCGTTTGAAGACTGCGAAGGCCGAGTGGGAAAAACAGATGAACACGGTGACCACCGAGCGCGACACGCTGACCACGCGCCTCACGGCGATCCAGATTGATCAAGGTGTCATCACCGTTGCCACGAAACGCGGTCTCCGGCCGACGGCGATTCCGGACATCACGGCCCGTGCCCGCACCGTGTTCAAGCTGGTGAATGGTGCGCCGCAAGCCTTCGAACCGGACGGCAAGACCGTTCGCTACGGCAAGGATGGCATCACGCCAATGACTTTGGAGGAGTGGGTGGACGCACAGGTCACCGACGCTCCGCATCTATTTGAATCCAACGCTGGTGGCGGGGCTGCCAGCAACGGTGCCGGGGGTGCCGCGGGTTCGCAACGGTCCGTGAAAAATCCGTTCCGCAAGGACACGTGGAATCTCACGGAGCAAATGAAACTGCAGAAATCCGATCCCGCTCTGGCTGCGCGCCTCAAGGCCGCTGCCTGATGGATCCAACATGAAAGGTAAACATTATGGCTAAAACAGCCTTGGCAGACATCATCATCCCGACCGAGTTCGAAAAGTATGCCATCGAACGCACGGCGCAACTGAGCGCGTTTGTGCAAAGCGGCATTGTGGAACACGCCCCTGAGTTCGACGTGCTGGCGGCGGCTGGCGGGCGCGAAGTAAAAATGCCGTTCTGGAAAGACCTGACGGCGACCCGGCAATTGCTGAGCGACAGCGCGTCGTTGGCGGTGAACAAAATCACCAGCGACCAGGACATCGCGCGCATCCAGAATGATGCGCAGGTGTGGAGCGTGAATCATCTGGCAAAGGTGGTTTCCGGTGACGATCCGTTGCAGGCGATTCTCGACCTGGTGGCGGATTATTGGGCGCGCACCGATCAGTCGCTGGTCATCAGCTCGTTGAAGGGCATCTTCGCCGCTTCGAGCATGTCGGGCAACAAGCTGACCATCGCCGCCGAGGCGACGGGCAGTGTGGGGTCGGCGACGCAGTTGAACGGTTCCACGTTTGTGGATGCAACCGTGAAACTCGGCGACCGTGGTGATCGCCTCACGGCGATTGCGATGCACAGCGCGACGGAAGCCGCGTTGCGGAAGCTGGACTTGATCGACTTCATCCCGGACAGCGAGGGGAAGGCGCAGATCAAGGTGTTCCAGGGTCGCCGCGTCATCGTGGACGACACGATGCCGGTGCGGGCGGGCACTACCAGTGGCTTGGTCTATACCAGCTACTTGTTTGGGCCGGGTGCGTTCGGCAAGGGCACGTCCGCGCTGGAGTCGGAACCGCTGCAAGGCGGCTTCGGCACCGAAGGCGTGGAGATCGCCCGTGTGCCACTGGACTCTGATACTGTGCTCATCAATCGGCGTCGTTACATCCTGCATCCGCGCGGGGTGAAGTTCACTTCCGCCTCGGTGGCCGGCGACACGCCGACCAATGCGGAACTGGAAACGGGCACCAACTGGACCCGCGTTTTTGAAAACAAAAACGTGCGCATGGTCGCCATCGACCACAACAACTGAATCACGGCGTCGGCGTGGGGTTTATTCCCTGCGCCGACGCTCTTTCACTTATGGACCAACTTTTACCCATCATTCAGCGCAAGCGGCGGCCTTTGCAGACGGCCATCCTGCCAGAAAAGCCGCCGACGTTGGTGAACTGTCCGCATTGCGGTCGGTCGCTGACTGAACCGGACAGCGTGACGCTGGACCCCAATTTGCCGGCCACGACTCCCGTGGCCAAACCACTCGCGGTTTCGACGCCGAATCAAGCGCATGATGACGCTCCCGAAAATTGATCGTCGGACCTGGCTCGCGCTTTGGGCACAAGGCCGTCGCCGCAATCGGTTGCGGTTTGGACATCCCGCCTTGCTGACTGCGCCCGTGCTGCGCGCGGCGTATCCTGATTTGCTGCGGTGGGATTGGGATTTGCCGAATCCGCACAAGTGGAACGTCTGGACCAGCCTCAACGGCGGCGCATCGTGGTTTTTGACCGAGGATTATTGGATGTATGGCGACGCCCGCCAGTTTGCACCCGATGGCGGCAGCGAATTTTATTTCATCGTTGGCGTGGACGCCGCCGGTGTTGAAATCACCGAGCGCAGTAATTGGATCCGCCCGGATGATGCCGTGCCGCCCGTGCCGCAGAGTGTGATCGGTTTGCAGCTTTGGACGCGCGTCGAATCACTCGCCGGAATGTCTGATGGTGATCGGGTGACGACGTGGCCGGATGAGTCGGGCCATGAAACGCATCTGGCGCAATCGAATTTTGATTACCGGCCGGTTTATCGGAGCAATGACCTTGGCCAACCGGCGGTGATGTTTGACGGCACGGATGATTTGCTGAC
>CAIXPZ010000162.1 GCA_903921455.1 uncultured Verrucomicrobia subdivision 3 bacterium
CCTGCCAACACTTTTTTGCGAATCTCAGCCCAGTCTTCCATATTGCGATACATGCTTCATTGTTAATGAAGATGCCGCACTTTTGAACCGCCCCGTCACACACATGACCCCGCCGCACTTTTCAGCCGCCGTTTACAGTCTCCTTCACCACGAAGACGTATACCACGTTTGGCGTGAACACGGAGTCCACCTATAATTGGCAGGCCAGCGAATGGACGGTGCCCATCAACGCCACGGTCCAGCAGCTAGTGAAGATCGGCAAGCTGCCCATCGCCTTCCAGTTCGGCTATCGCTACTACGCCCAGCGGCCGAGCGGCGGTCCCGAGTGGGGACTGCGCTTTGCCATCACGTTCCTCTTTCCGAAGAACTAGGCGGTCTTGACACCATACTATAATCGCATGAAAGCATTATCCCGTTTCGCCGTGATCCTCCTCGCCGCCAGCGCGCTGCTGGCGACCACCGGCTGCAACACGGTTTCGGTGAATTCGTTCCAATATGTCGGCGGCCCGCTCTATGCGGCCACCAACCCGGCGCAAATCCAAGTGCTGCGCGTCGCCCCGACCCGTCCGCATGTGCGGCTCGGCGAAGTCACGGCCACGCCGTTCAGCGACAGCGTGAGCGTGCAGAAGATAGAACTGACCTTGCAGCAGGCGGCGGCCAAGATGGGCGCGGATGCCGTGGTGATTGTCTCGGACAGCACGCGGGTCACCGGCGCATATGTCACCGGCCCCTGGTATGGCCGCACGGTGCAACAGACCACCGCCCGGGTGATCGTGGGCGTCGCCATCCGCTACACGGACAAATAAACCGCCCCGGCCAAGCGGCCCGGGCCGGAATTAACCAAGGATAAATTTATTATGATCATGAACACATTCAGAGCCTTCACCGGCAAGGTAGGGCCAACACTATTACTCGCGGGTTTACTGGCGGTGGCCGGAGGGTGTTCCACCCCGACGATGCCCCTGAAAGTCACCGGCCCGGAGACGTTCGCCGGATCGCAGGACTTCGGCGGCGAGATTGTCGTCAACGCCATTCAGACGACGAACACCGTGCTGGCCATCGACAACGCGAACCGCCGCGTGACGCTCAAGAACGCCGCCGGTAAAATCCATCAATACAAGGCCGGCCCGCAGGTCGTGAATTTCGCCCAGATCAAGGTCGGCGACGTGGTCAAGGCGACGGTGGTCGAGCGGATGTCCATCTTTCTCCGGCAGGACTCGTCCGCGCAGAGCTTGAGCGGCAGTTCGCTGGTGGTGCGCGCCTGGCCGGGAGTCAAGCCCCATGCCGTCGATGTGGAGACGCTGGATTTCACCGCCACGATTCTCGACATCAACAACTGGCTGGATCAGGTGACGTTGCAGGGGGTGGATGGCTTGACCCGCACAGTGACCGTGGGCGAAAGCATCAACCTCGCGAATTTCAAAGTGGGCGACCAGGTGAGCGTGCGGCTCACCGAGGCGCTGGCCATCCTGATCGACAAACCCTGACGCCATGCCCCTGACCGACCGAACCGTCCAACGATTTTCATGAAACATTCCCTCGTCAAACTCACGCCGCTGCTGTTGCTGCCGGCTCTATTGTGGCTGGCCGGCTGCCGGAGCGATTCTTATACCATCATTCCGGCGTCCGACGATCCGGCGTTTGCCGGCGGAATCGTGATGGTGGAGTCGCATGACACCGAGGCCACGGTGCAAGCCATTGATGCCGCGACCCGCCAGATCGTGCTCAAGCATACCGACGACACCACCACCACGAACATCGCCGGCCCGGAAGTCGTCAACTTCGACAAGATCAAAGCCGGCGATCTCGTCCAGGCCAAGGTCGGCGAAGAGTATGCCTTCTTTCTCGTCAAGAACGGCCAGCCGCCCAGCACCACGGCGGGAATTTTGCTCAAAGGCTCCCCCAAGGGCGCAAATCCCGCCGGCGTGATGGTGACGACAATTGACATGAGCGCCCGCGTCATCCAAGTGGACCGGAGCAAGCACACGCTCACTTTGAAATACGCGAATGGGCGGGAAAAGCAGTTTCAGATTCCGCCGCGCTTCACCCTTGAGCGCGTGGCGGTCGGCGACGATCTGTTAATGCGCGCCACGCAGAAGATTGCGTTGAAACTGGTGCCGAAGAGGCACTGAACCGTATTAGTGGCCGGTTTCGGATAAAAGCCAGGCAGCCGCGGTCAAGCGCAGCGGCTGGTTTTTTTATTGTCCCAGATGCTCCATCGCCTTCAGCATCGGCGCGCTGGAAACCTTGATCAGGCCGGTCAGGGGATGATTCATCTCCAGAATCAGGAAGATGGCGCCGGACACGGACACGGCACAGATGAACAACACAACGATCACCATGCCGTTGCGCGGCGCGAACAGGCCGAAACTCATATGCAGGGCGGTCAGCCAGAACAGCAGCATGACCAGGAAGGGCATGGGCAGGACGCTTTGCGATTGCTCGATCAACAACCAGCGGGACTGCCGCAGTTCACCACATATCTGCTGGGCCTGTTGAAGCATCTGCCGCTGGAAGTCGCTGGCCGGGGTGAGATCGTGCAGTTTTAGCTGGAGCACCTCCATGCCGTTGACCCGTTCAAAGGCGGCCAGTCCGGCCGCCTTGGGATTTTCTTCGGGCCAGATCAGCTTGATGCCGGCGGCGGTGTTGCCGCGCAACAATTCGCGGACGCCTTTGGTTTCCGGGCCATAATTCGCCAGCACGCGGTCGAGATAGATGAGTTTGGCGGCACCCTGGGTGATCTCGGCGTTCATCGTGTCAAACGTGCCCTTGGCCGAGCTGACCAACAGACCGAGCACGAGGGCGGCCAGCGTGGCGATCATGCCGGCGCCCAGCTTCACCGTATCTTTCGATTCGGCGGTCAAATGATGGCCGGGCAGCAAATTTTGCAGCCATAATCCCAGCAGCACGCCGCCGAAAATACTGCCGGCGCTGATCAATGAAATGGTGAGTGAATCCATGCAAACAATATTCGTTACAGACTTAGACTTGTGCGACAGCGGGCGAAGCGTGGGCGGTGAGGCCACCGCAGCGCCAGATGCGGGGTGAGTTTATGAATCAACCGGCCGGCTGTCGAGCGCGCCGATGAAACGTGATGAGGGGATAGCAGGCCGGGCGGGAAAAAAAATTCGGCGGATCCGACACACGATAATTTCTCGGATCCGCCGAAGCTCGTCTTTCGACAGGAAAAACCGAGCGCCCGTTCTCAAGGGCGATTAAAACCTAATCCATCCCTTAAAGCCTGCAAGCCGTTTTTGAAAAAAACTTTTTCCCCGCCCGCAACGGCGTATGCTGGGGCCGCGAATTGAAACGGAAATGTAACATACTGTTCACCTGCCTCCTGGCGGCAATGGCATTCGCCGGGCATGTCACCGCCGGCGACGCGCCGTTCATCGTGGATGTCTGGGGCACGGAAGATGGCCTGCCGCAAAGCTCCGTCATCGCCCTGACCCAGACGCGCGACGGCTATCTCTGGCTCGGCACGCTGAACGGTCTCGTGCGCTTTGACGGCAAGACCTTCACCCGCTTCAACGTCAACAACACGCCGGGGCTGCCCGGCAACCGCATTGTTTTTCTGTTCGAGGACAGCCGGCAAACCCTATGGGTCGGCACCGAAACCGCCGGCCTGTGCGCCGTGCAAGACGGCGTCGTGAAGAGTTTTCCCGAAACCAGTGCGGCGGGCATCATCACTGGGGCCCTCGATGATGGTAACGGGACTGTCTGGTTCAGCACCGCAAACGGGAAGTTTTTCTGCTGGCAGGCTGGCAAGATGGATTTGCAACCGACGATTATGCCGCAACTGCTGCAACAGCTTTTCTCGCGCGCCGGCCATATTTTCGTCCCTGGGAAAAACGGCTTTAGCTGGCACCTGCAAAACGGCCGCGTGGAAAAATGGCGGGGCGAACGATTGGTAAAAGATTTTGGCGACGCGCCCTGGGTCTCTTTCCATGTCTCGGCAGCTTTGGAGGATAACAGCGGCAACCTGGTCGTCGGGACGCAGGGTGCGGGATTGTTCTGGTTTCAGCCGGACGGAAGTTGCTGGCATATCAGCAAGGACGATGGCCTTTCGCATAATATCGTGCTATCACTGTCGCTGGACCGCGAAGGCAATCTTTGGGCCGGCACGGACAGCGGCGGACTCGGCGCCGGACCCGCCGGCGGCGGACTGGATCGCATCAGGCGAAAAGTTTTTTTCTCGCCGGAGGGATTGTCAGCCCAAGTCGCGATATCGGTGGCGCCGGACGCGGCGAATGGCTTATGGGTGGCCTTCAACAGCCACGGCTTGGCGTATTGGGTGACCAATTCAGCCACGAGTTACGGCATCGGCACCAGTTCCAACGCGTGGACCGTGCTAGTGGATCGCCACCAAAACATTTGGGCCGGTTCTCGCGGCGAAGGCCTTTTCCGGTTGGCCGCTGATAATTTTCAACCGGTCTTGGCAGCGCAGAAAATCGGCCGCGAAATTTTTGTGCTCTACGAGGATCACGCGGGAAACATCTGGGCGGGCGGTGAAAATGGACTCGGAAATTTTGACGGGACAAACTGGAATTTTCTCACCGCCCGCGACGGTTTGCCGGCCAGTCCGGTACGCGCGCTGACTGGCGATGAGCGCGGAGCGCTCTGGCTGGGCACGGAACGCGACGGGCTGTTTCAATTAAACGCGGGAAGAATCACGGCCATGCCCGCGCCGGTGAAGGACATTTCCTGCCTGCTGGCCGATACCGACGGCGGATTGTGGGTAGGCACATCCGGTCACGGGATCGCACGGCATGCCCAAGGGGAGTGGACGCGCTATGCCCCGACCAACGGCCTGACCAGCGATGACATCGGCTATTTTATCAAGGACGAGCTGGGTAATTTATGGATCGGTTCGTATGAAGGATTGTTACGCGTCGCCTTCACCAACTCAGCGGCGGGCGGGCCGAAAATCATTTCCTGCCGCACGTTTCTTACGCGCGAATGTTCCGCCGGCGCCCAACCGGCCGCGGCGCGCACACAGGATGGCAAACTCTTTTTCCCGACCATCGCCGGCGTGATGGCGGTGAATCCAGCGGATCTGAAGCCCAACACCAACCCCCCTCCCGTCGTCATTGAATCCGTGCTGGTGGACGGGGTAGAGCAAAACACTAACGCCTTGAGCGCGGCTTGGAAGGGTGTCATTAAACTCACCCCGGCACACGAACAGCTGGATGTCCAATTTGCCAGCCTGAATTTTTCCGCGCCCAAAAACACCGCGGCCGGCGCACGGTTCAAATACCGCCTTGAAGGCCGCGATAAAAACTGGACCGACATCGGCAGCGAGCGGGTGGCGCACTTCAACAAGCTGCCCTCGGGAGAATTTGTCTTTCATGTGATCGCCGGCAACGAGGACGGCATTTGGAACGAAACCGGCGCGTCGCTGGCGGTCACTGTAGAACCGCCATTCTGGCGCAAGCCGGCGTTTATGATTGTCTGCGTGCTGATTTTGTTGGGGGCATTGGCGGGAGTTATTTATCTGATTTCCACGGCGAAGCTGAAGCGCCAGTTGCGCGCCGCGCGGCAGAAAGAATTGCTCGAAAAAGAGCGCTCCCGGATCGCGCGGGATCTGCACGACCAGATCGGCGCCAACCTGACGCAAGTCGCGTTGCTGGGTGAAATGGCCGAGGTGGACAAGAATCTGCCCGAGGAGATTGAACAGCACGCGCAGCAAATCTGCGCCACCGCCCGCGACACCACCCGTTCGCTGGATGAAATCGTGTGGGCGCTGAATTCGTCCAACGACACGCTGGAAAGCCTCACGAACTACGCGTGCAAATACGCGCAGGATTATTTTGCGCTGGCGGGCGTCAGTTTCCGCGCCGAACTTCCCGCCCTGCCGCCCACGTCGATTCTGCCGGAAGTGCGGCATAATGTTTTCCTCGCGTTCAAAGAGGCCGTGAACAACGTGGTCAAGCACGCCCAGGCGTCCGAGGCGCGCGTGCAGTTGCAGCTGGCCCCGGATCATTTTACGTTGACGGTCACGGACAACGGACGCGGACTGGGTGACATCTCCGCGAAGCAGTTGCGGAACGGATTGAAAAACATGCGCAGGCGGCTGGCGGACGTGCACGGAGAATGTGACATTATACCGTCGGAGTCGGGGGGCACGGTGGTTCGCCTGGTGGTGCCGCTCGTGAAAAAATAAATTTATGGCCATTTCCATTTCCATCGTTGAGGACAATGACAAACTGCGCGGCACGCTGGCAAAGGTGATCGGGCGGGCGGAGGGCTTTCGTTTTGCCAGCGATTATGGCAACGCCGAAGAGGCGCTGGCTGAATTGCCAAAGGTGAAGCCGGATGTCGTTCTGATGGATATCAATTTGCCCGGCATGAATGGCGTCGAGTGCGTCCGCAAGCTGAAGGGGCTCCTGCCGCAGACGCAGGTGATGATGCTGACGGTTTACGAAGATACGGAAAACATCTTTAAAGCCCTGGCCGCCGGCGCGAACGGCTACATGCTCAAGCGCACGCCGACCAAGGAATTGATTGAAGCCATCCGCGAGATGCAGCGCGGCGGTTCGCCGATGACCACGCACATTGCCCGACTCGTCGTGCAGTCCTTTCAAAAGGCCGCCGCACCCGCGCCGGCGGCGGGCGGGGAGTTATCCGAGCTATCCGAACGCGAGCAGCAGGTGCTGGATCTGCTCGCGCAAGGTTTAATCTACAAGGAAATCGCCGAGAAATTAAACATTGGCTATGAGACCGTGCATACTTATATCCGCCGCATCTACGAAAAACTTCAGGTGCGCACGCGGACGGAAGCCGTGGCAAAATTTCTGCAACGCTGACTTGAGCATCCTCCGGCCGCTGTAACCACAACTGGGGACAAGCCAAATCATCGGTGTCGGGTATGCTAGCGGCGTGGTTGGACTTGGAAGCGCGGTCAGCTCCTGGTGAAGCTGCTGGCGACAAGCGTCACAAGTTTTTGGCAGCGCCTGTTCTCATCGAGGCCGGATTAGCATCCGGCCTCTTTTTTGTCGACAGCCCACACCCGCCGGATAATTCATCGATTTCCACCGGAGACGAGGCAATTATCCCGCCATGGTTTTAAAGACCGCCCAAGCCATGGCAACACCACCGGAGCCGCCGGCCAAAAACCTTTCCCGCCTATTTTCCGGCCGGCACCGGATGCGTCCACGTTTTGCGGGTCATGAACAGCACGCCATGCTGATACACCCGCGTTTGGTCGAGACACTCGTCACCGAAATACGCCCCCTGCGTGGTCTCCGTGAAACCGTCACCATACGCGGCGGACGCGGTGTAGCTATGCCTGGTGTAATCATAGATCACGGTACCCTCCGTCACGAGGTCGCTCCCGTGACCGTCCCCAAACAGGCCATACTCCTTGAGCACCGCTCCGGCCTCGTCATACGTCAACAGGCTGGTCATCGGCTGATCATAAAATTGGGACTGCACCGTGAAGACCACATACCGGCCGGACACCGGCCGGGCGGATTGCGTCAACACCTCCGAGAACACCTGCCCCGTGGCATACGTCATCACATTGCTCACCACGGAGTGGGGCCAGAACGGAATGGCAGCCAGGGGCGGCACCAACGGAGTAGCATCGCCCGGCATGGCGACGATTTCCCGAAACCGCCCCGGCGTCATCGGTTCCGCCACCGCGGCCGGGACAAGAACGGCAACGGGCGGGTGATGGCGGGAACTCGAGGAACAAGCGGACAAACCGAAACAAACCCATATCCATGCGAGTTTATTGAAAAATTTTAGCGCGCTCATAAAATCCATGCCGAGGATACTGCAATCAAATGATGTGTTAAGACCTCTCCAGCTATCCGTCAATGGAATTAAAACCGGCGCGCCGCCGAAAAACGCCCGTAAGGCAACGGCAAACAGCCGGCAGCTGAATCGTCAAGCTTCCGGACAGACCCGCCTCCGGGATGATAACACACTAAACCATCCGTTCACCCCAAATAAAAACCGCCCGGGGTAGTGGCCCGGGCGGTTTCGTTGTTGTCGGAGGAACCAGGAACCAAAACTACGGACCGCCATTGTGGCAATCAATGCAGGACGGATTGTCATCCAGATCACCACCGGGATGGACAAATTTCTGGCCGGCCGGAGCGAGCTTTTCAAGTTCGGCGCCGGCGCCTTGCGCGAGAATGGTGTGACAGGTATTACAATCGTTAGCCTTGATGGTCAGCTTGCGATCCTCGGTCTTGTGCAGGCCGTCATGGCAGCGGAAGCAACCGGGGAAAATCATGTGGCCCACGTTGTCAGGATACGAGCTCCAGTTGGCCTTCATCTCGGGGAAGAAATTATCGGCGTAAATCTGTTGAATCGTCGCGGTGGCGGCGGGGAGATTCGTATTGTTCGGATATTTCGCCGCCAGCCCGCTGGCGATGCCGGCCTTGGCCTCATCCTCGGTGGCGTAGGGCCGCGTGAGCATGAAAACAGCGTTCGTCTTGATCCACGGCAACGCGGGACTGATCTTGCCCAGCGCCATGGCCTGATTCACGGCCTTCTCGGGCGAGAGATAGCGGTGCGACGGACGATTATGGCAATCCATGCAATCCATCGTGCGCAGGTCAAGCTTGGCAATGTCATTCGTGAAGTTCTTCGTCTTGAACACGGTGACTTTGCCCGTCGCATCGGTGACGCGCACCCACGGGATCTTCTGGCGGGCGGCGTCGGTGGCGACATATTCCACCTTGTTGCCGGGAATATTATGCCAGTGAATGCCGCCGACGGGTCCGCGATTCGGGTCGCTGCCACCAATCTTCAGGAGGAGACGGATGGAATAGGGCGAATTGGAGGCGTCGCTCTGGAAATAATTAAACGTGCGGTCGAGGTTGCCGACGAAGGATTGCGGCCAATGACATTCCTCGCACGTGTCGCGCGCGGGCCGGAGGTTCTTGATCGGCGTGCCGATCGGACGCGGGTATTTGTTGAACGCGACGGAATACATCTGATAAGAACCGGAGATCTTGGATTTCACGAACCACGAAACCCCCTTACCGACGTGACATTCCACACAGGCGACGCGCGCATGCGGGCCGTGGTCGTGCGTGGTGAGTTCCGGCTTCATCACCTTGTGGCAGGTCTCGCCGCAGAAGGTGACGGACTCGGTAAAATTGAAGGCGTTGTAGGAACCGATGGCGGAGAGCAGCAAAAACACCACGCTGCCCGCGATGAATGTCACGAGCACCCGGCGGTCACGCGGGCGGTTCAAATCAATCTGCAGGGAGGTCGGCCCCACGCCGTGAGCCCGGCGACGGCGTTCCAGCCACGCGCCGCCAAATGTAAGCACAATGCCACCGATAAGAAAGGCGGGCACACCGATGTAAGTGAGAATGCTGACGTAGGGATTGGAGAACTTGGCGATCGCATCGAGAACAAAGAGCAGCAGGAAGGAAAACAGCGCGCCGACAGCCACCACCACGCCGATGAAACTAATCCAGTTGCGAAAGACAGAGAGGCGCGTGGGGGACGACGAATGTTTATCAGTATTCATAGCCAAAGCGGATGGGGACAGAACCGGGGTTAAGAGACATTCAATTGCTGGCCGGCGGCACTAACGCCGGAATACGCGCAGATTTTCACTGCGACCGGGAAACCCGCCGGCCAGCAACCCAAACAAGGACAAACTATTACTTCTTCAAACCGCGAATGTAGGCCAAAAGCGCCTTCACATCGGCGTCGGCCAGCGGCGTTTCCGCGCCGGTGACGAACGGTTTCATGAGCGTCTTGCCGTCGTCGGACTTCAGACCCTCGGAGATGGCCTTGATGGCGGCGTCATCCTTGATGTCGGCCTGCACCTTGGCGTCGGTGAAATCCTTCGCACCGAGTTTCGCGCCCATCTTGGTGTCGCCCTTGCCTTCGGCTCCGTGGCACTTGGCGCAGAGGGTATCCCAGTTTTCCTTGGCATCGGCACCCTTCGCGGTGAGCGTGGTGACCAAGCCAAGCATGGCAGCTAACAGAATCATTTTTTTCATCGTCTTATTCTCCGGTTGATTGTTGGTTGTCGGTGACTGGCACCGGTTACGGGTTAAGATTCGCCCATACCCAGGTTTTAGACCAACCATCTATTGCGCAATGATAGGCATTTTTTGGTGACCCACTGTTTCTGATGAATCATGGTGCCGACGTTCCGGACGCGCATCGAGCAAATCAATGTTCGAAATTTTTTTATCAATTAACCCCAGCGCGCGGAACGTGGTCTATTGAGCCTGTTGATAAAACCGCCTTTGCGTAAGGCAAAACACACAAGAACAAAAATATGAAAACCAAAACGATTCTATTAACGGCAGTGGTCGGGTTAGCCGCCGTCGCCGCCAATGCCGGGGTTCACTGGAACATTTCCGTGAGCCTGCCCTTCCCGGTCGTCGTCACGGCCCCGGTGGTCGTCGCCATGCCGCCGCCCCCCCCGCCCGCGCCACCGGTCATCGTGGAAACAGTGCCGCCCTGCCCCAGTGTGGAATTTGTCTGGGTGCCCGGCGGCTGGTCGTATCGGCCGACCGGCTATGTCTGGGTGCAAGGCAACTGGTGCCATCGCCCGGCCGGTTACGAACATCATGATTACGCACATCATGAACATTACGAACACCGGCAGGTCGGCTACGGCCGCCACTGGTGACCAAATGGCAAACCCGAACCGGTTGCCGTGAGGAACGGCAGCCGGTTTCACCATTCAATGAAGATGAAACTCCGCAGAGTGATGGCCGGGATGGTGCTGGGACTCGTTTTGATCAGCACCGGCTGCGAGTCCTTGCGCCCCCCCGCCCATGACCGGCAAGCGTGGGAGTCCCAACAGAAACAGGAAGAGGTCCGGCAGGAATGCGCGCGGGAAAAAGACCCGCTGGGGATGTCGCTTTACCTGGCCTATGTGGGTTATTGTCTGGGAGAAATCGGGTATATCCTGTCGCAAAAATGATGACGGAGCAATCTGACACCCCCACGGCTGGCTTCCCTGAATCAGGCAAGCAGATCCAGCCACGAGTCCGCGTTGACCGCAGGCGGGTCTTTGTGTCAAGATTAGGTAGATGCCTCGACACATCCAAATCATTGCCGTGTTAATCTGTATTGGCTGCCTCGGTTATCTGGTGATCAGCCCCATGGACAGAACCAGATATTTCCTCACGCGCTATTTCGGCAAAGTGTTATTTCCGCGCCTAGACCCCTACCGGCAACAACAGCGAACCGCGTTTTTCGCCGGCATGGTGCTGGCCGTCATTCTGAGCGCTGAAATCATCACATTCGTCATCAAGCATTTCAATCACTAGCACCAACCACCGTTTTTCACCCGGCTTAAAAACAAGAAACCCCTGATAAATCAGGGGTTAAATGAAGTGGTGGCAGGACCCAGAATTGAACTGGGGACACAAGGATTTTCAGTGCTTGGGTTACACGTCCAGAACTTCTCATTCGAATTCACTTCTGTTCAATAAATACGCGGTTGCAAGCCCGTATTTACAGGTTATTATTCACCATAGGAAAATACAGTTTATGACTCTTCAGAATATCCAGAGTGGAACAGAAGTGGCACAGAGTGGAACAGAGAAAATCCGGCGGGCGGGCAAGTCTCACGTTGATTACTGGGCACCCCGCCTCAAAAAACGCAGCTACGAATGGGAGGGCGACACGCTTGAAATCCCCGAGTGGCAGGTTCGCATCGCCCATCTGGGTCGGCGCGAGTGGTTCAACACCGGCACGCCCAACAAGGCCAGCGCTGCCGAGAAGGCCCGCAAGATTTACCTGTCGTTGATCGGCAAGGGCTGGGAGGCCACCCTCGCCGAATTCAAGCCAGCCATGCAGGTTGCCCGTGACGGCTGCACCATCGGCGATTTTCTCGACCAGGTAAAAGCCGTCAGCGGCTTGAAACCCGTCACCTTTGAAATCTACGCCCGGAAATTCCGCTCCCTCGCTGCCGGTGCCTTCGGCATCGACGGCGGCAAGGCCAAGCACGATTACGTCAACGGCGGTCGCAAGGCGTGGCTCAAACGAGTTTGCGACATCCGGCTCGACCGGCTGACTCCGGAAAAAGTCAACCACTGGAAGGTTGGCGTCTTGAAGGAGGCCAGCAGAAATCCGTTGCAGCTTAAACACGCCAGCGTGACCGTGCGCAGCGTCCTGCTTTCCAGCAAGGCGCTTTTTTCGCCGAACATCCGGCGGCACCTCACCCTGCGACTGCCTGCTCCCCTGCCCTTTGATGGCGTCACCCTGCCGGAAGCTGGCAAGTCCCGCTACAAGTCCGAAGTCAATCCGGCTGACCTGCTGACTGCCGCCAAACGCGAACTAGCCGACGGCATACAGGGTGAAAATCAACCCGCCAACCCACGCCCGGAATTGTTCAAGATTCTGCTGCTCGCCCTTGGCGCTGGCCTGCGGCGCGATGAGATCGACAAGCTGCAATGGAATCAAATCGTTTGGCTGAAAAATAAAATTAGGATTGAGACCACCGAACATGGCGGCACCAAGTCGGCGGAATCCGAGGCCGAAGTGGATGTTGACCCCGGCCTGCTCGACATCCTGAAAGCCTACCAGCCCGAGCCGAAAAACGGCTCGCCCTTCGTGATTGTGTCGAACGTCAAGCCAAGGCCCCAGTCCGTGGCCAATCATCATTATCGCTGCAATCGCCTGTTCAACGAATTGATTGCATGGCTGCGCGCCCACGGTCTGAAATCGCGAAACGCCCTCCATGCCCTGCGGAAAGAATTCGGCTCGCAGATTTGCGCCCAAGCCGGGATATTCGCCGCCAGCTCCGCGCTGCGGCACAGTTCGATCAATCTCACGCGGGAATACTACGTCGACAAGAAACAGGCTTCCGTGTTCGCGGTGTCGAAATTGCTAACTAGTTCTGCCGCCCCTGCGGATGTTAAATAATCCGCCTCCTTCATCCACCTCGCACCAGCCACTCGGACATCATCACTCCGAACTGGTGCGAATTTTTATATGGTTTTTTTTCACTACTGACTCTTCGCCAAGCCAATTTGAATCAGCCAGCGCCTTACCCGCCAATTCTAAAGCTGCGTTAGTTTCTGTTTTTGAGTAGCTACGCCGGAATTGTTCGGCGTATTTGAAGCCGAGCGATTTTCTAGCATCGGCGACCGGTGTGGTTGTTCCGGTGCACATCGCTTCATAGATTGCCACGAACAACTTGCAAAACTTTAATGAATTTTTACCCGCAAGCTTGTCTAGTGCAGAAAAAGCACGCTTACGCCCGGTTTTATTATTCCCAACGAAACTAGGGAACGCATCTTTCACTAGATAGCTAGGGCAAACTAGCTGAAGCCATTTCTCGCAAAATTGAAGTTCATCGGTGACTGACTCAAGTTCCCGTTTGTATTTTAATGATTCACGGCGGCACTGAACCAAGAAATTGGCATAGGGATCAGCGGCGGCATGGGTGTGCGGCTTATGTCCCTTGTTCCTTGCGGAGCGGATAATTATTTCTGCCTCGTCAACCGGTGGCCGCCACTGCTTGCCAACCCGCCAAGCAGCGGGAATTTTTCCTGACTTCTCCAACTCGCCTAATTTTCTGCGAACATGCTTTTCCGAGATGTGCAGCCGGTCTGCCAGTTCTCTGATCTGGAAACTGACATGAGGTTTCACTTCGTCGCCAAGTAATGAAGCGATTGTTTCCGGTCGGCCCTGCCTTGCCCGGCGCGGTGCCGGTTTTCCCTGCCAATAAATTTGATCCACTAGTTCCGCCTCAAATTGCTTGGCGTTATCCACCAAATCAGCGTCTGAAGCATAATTCGGCAATCCGCCATAATACGGCGGTGCTGACTCCGCTGATAATCTCACCCACGGCTTCCGCGCCGTGTAGTTCTTGGCTTGCCACATCCAGAAATCCAACGCCATCGCCCTTAATAGTAGCGTAACAAATTTTTTATGCCGGTCGGTTAGAAAGTCGGACATTTCGTTCTGGTGTGTAATTGAGCCATTAAGGTTGAGCCAGCACGTTACTGGCCTGAACAACACAGAACAATAAACACCATGAAACCGAACAAACAAACGGAAAATCCATCAGGTGACCAAAAACTCCTCACCCGCCGCGAGGTAGCCGAGCGGTGGGCCTGCTGCGAGCATAAGCCTAATCAGTTTATTAAACATCGCAGGCAGCTTAGGTGAGGTAGTATAGATGTCGGGCAAGGCTTGTATTCCTTGGTGAATGCGAACCATCCGCTCAGCGCTCTGAATATCCTTATATGCCTTAATGAGACCTTGGATAATTTTGATTATGATGCCGCTATAAATTTCTTTTGAATCGGTGATATGCTGAAAATCGTTGAGCTTAATAGAGACTGGAATAATTGGAGGTATATCTTCCATTAAAGCTGGCACAATACCAAAAAGGTGATATGCGTGATTTGCTCGCAAGAACATCGTTTTCCCTGAACCCATTCGTCCTTTAATAATAGAATTTTCATAGCCGAAAGGATCTTCCAACGCAGGAACAGGATCGACAAAAAGATCTAACACCTCAGCCAGATCGAAGTTATCAGCGTTGCGACTTTGGAACGGTCTGCTTTCGTATATGGTAGCATTCATCTCTTATGTGAGTTTATCCGACTTTCGGTTTAATCATTAAGTCGCATACAGCAGCGTTTGCAGTTGGTTCACCGCGTTGCGAAGCTGGTCTGCGCCGCCGAATTTGCCGATAATTTCATTCACGTTGCCGTGGTGGGAAATCGGCGGCAATTTAAGCACGTCGGGCAGCGTGAATTGCAGTTCACCGTCAACAGCATATTTCTCCAGCAAATCAGCCAGAATTTCCTGCGCCTCCGGTTTGAAATAATTAAAAAATGCGTTCTGCTGCTTCTTAACCCGGTCTGCCCGCTGGCGACGGGTCAGTATCGGTGCGTTGTAGGCTAGGTGGCACAGCAGATCAAACGGGTCAGCCTCCGGTTTGCCAGCCTGACTTGCGAGCGTTTCAAAATCTATCCCACGCTCGTGGAGTTGCTCGATGATTTCCGCCCGCTGCTCTGGATTGCTCCAGCGCGCCCGCAAGTCCATCGTGCTGGGGCAGATGGAACGCACCTTGTCACCGGTGTAATCCGTCAGTTTGACCACTCGCAGTTGTTTGCCGTCGGCGTCCAACTCGTAAACCAAGTCGGCGGCAATCTCCACCTGCCCGCCATCAACGTAGAATTTCTTGCGCTGGTTGAGGCCAAAATCGTCGCTGATAACCGTGCCGCCCGGCGGTTCGTTGATTTCGCCACCCTCATCCTCTGGTTCTTCCGGCGTGATGACTTCGGTGTCTTTCACCTTCCCGTGCTCGTCAATTTCCTCCTGCGTGGCAAAGGCCGGATCGCCGTCGAAGGCGGGGTCAGCAAATTTGGCCGTGGCTGCGCCGGTATAATCGAGGATGTTGAAATAATATTTGCCGTATTCCGTGCGCAGCCGCGTGCCGCGCCCGATGATCTGCTTGAACTCCACCATCGAGTTAACCAAACGCACCAGCACGACATTGTGACAGGTCGGCGCGTCGAGGCCGGTGGTGAGCAATTGCGAGGTGGTGAGGATGACCGGCGTGCGCGTCTCAACGTCCTGAAACCGCTGCATGTGGCCACGCCCAATGTCGCCCTCGTCCGACGTGACCCGGCAGACATAATCCGGATATTGCTTCACGAGGTCGGCATTCAGGTTATTAAGCGCCGTGCGCATCTCGGAGGCGTGTTCCTGATCTACGCAAAAAACGATGGTTTTGGCAAAGCGGTCGGTCTTTTTCAGGAAATCGGTCAGGTGGCGGGCAACCGCTTGTGTGCGGGCGCGGAGGGCCACCCGCCGCTCAAAATCGTCGGTGGTGTAAACCTCGTCGGGAATTTCCCGCCCGTAGCGGTCTAGCTCGTCCTTGTTGGGTCGCCAGCCCGCCGCATCCCATTGCGTGATGACCCGATGGACGCGGTAGGGGGCAAGAAAGCCATCATCAATGCCCTGCCGCAGGCTGTAGGTATAAATCGGATTGCCGAAATACAGGTAGGTGTCGCGGTTATCATCGCGCAGCGGCGTGGCCGTCATGCCGAGCTGATAGGCGGGCGCGAAGTATTCAAGGATGTCGCGCCAGTTGGAATCTTCCTTCGCGCTCCCCCGATGGCACTCGTCCACGATGATGAGGTCGAAGAAGTCGGGCGCAAATTCCTTGTAGAGACCGGGCCGACGCTCGTCCTTGGCGATGGCTTGATACGTCGCGAAGTAAAGTTCGCGGCTATGAACGACCAACCCGCCCTCAATCTTGTGCCGAGCATCGCCGAATCCGGAAAAGGTTTTGTCCTTGGGATCGTCCACGAGGAAATTACGGTCAGCCAGATACAGGATGCGCGGCTTCCGCGTCGGGTCGCCCTTGGCGTTCCATTTAGATGACCATAGTTTCCAGCAGATTTGAAATGCCACCAGACTCTTGCCTGTGCCGGTAGCCATCGTGAGCAGCACCCGTTTCTTGCCGGTTAGAATGGCTTGCACCGAGCGGTCAATCGCGATGCGCTGATAATAACGAGGCTCTTTGCCAACGGTCAGATGGGCGGGTGTCAGCAATCTGTTCGCGATGGTGTCATCGGTCAACTTCTCGCCTGTCCGCAGCCGCGCCCACAATTCGGCAGGCGTGGGAAAAGTCTCGATAAACCGTTCAATGCCGGTAAGGAAGTCGAATTCGATGATTTCCTTGCCGTTGGTGGCAAAGGCGAATTTAAGGCCGAGAATTTCGGCGTAGTCCTTGGCCTGCTGCAAGCCATCGGCGGCTTTCTTGTATTCAGCCTTGGCTTCGGTAACGGCAATGGGGAAGTCGCGGGTGTAGCGAAGCAGATAATCTGCGCGCTTGCCTTTTTTGCGGTCAGCCTTGGTGCCGCGCACGACAATCCGGCCATCGGTAAAGCTGCGTTGCTCGGCGATGGAATGCGGGTCGGAGTCCCAGCCCGCAGCCTGGAGCTTCGGCACCACAAATTTTCTGCATGTATCCGCTTCTGTAGCCATGATTCCCAACGGACTGTGAAATGTTGCGGAATCGTATTTCAAATTGGTTCATCGGCAAACAAAAATGCTCGCAAGAATTCACCACTGTGCCGACCAGTTCGCAAATTGCTTGCAACGCGCCGCCGCCGGGTGCATAACGAGTGCGACCGAAAAACGAATGGAATAATCACCCCATAAAACACAATTTTGCGTAGCAACGGCTACGGTCTCTGGTAAAACCGCGAATTTTAACTGATGAGAGCCAAGCCCAAGCACGCGCCACTCGGCGCGGCTTGGTGCATTTCTCATCAAGGCGCTTCGCGGTGCCTACCAGAGGGTGCGTCGAGTCCGCGCCCTTTTATTTCCGTATTTCAGCTCGCAATTACCTGCGTAAAACCATGCTCTTATTCAAATCTTCGGCGCTCCTGTTGGGGGAAGTTTGGGGTCTTGACGGTATATACGACGAAGACGCTGACTGTTGTGGGACGACTGCAACTGCTGGTCACATGTGGGCTTATCTTTTTCTCGGAATAACCGTTTCATTCATCGTTTATACGCTAGCAAAAAAATGTTGAATCCCTCCGCGTCTCGTCATTTGCATGTTACAAGCCGAACTCAAAATCGCCTACAAGTGGATACTCAAGGCCGCGCTACTAGGCGACCTTGAAGCCATCGAACTACTGACCGGCTTCGATGCTGACCGTTTTCAGGCGATGGGGGTTTCTGACCCGGCCAAATGGTTGCTTGCGAGCAAGAATTTGCCCGTTCCACAGGCGGTGAAAGACTTGGGCATTTCTGAATCCTTCAAATGGCTCCAGCGGGCGTCCGAATTGGGGCACCCTAACGCCATCTATGTCATGGGCCTTTGTCACCTTGAAGGCTACTGTGTCCCCCAATCTGACTGGTTTGCCTTTGAGAACTTCCTGTTGGCGGCGCAACGCGACTGGGCCAAGGCACAACTCCAGACCGGAATTTGCTATGCTACAGGCACCGGCACCGGCATAGATTATCCGCTGGCGGTGCAGTGGTATAAAAGCGCGGCTAAAAAGGGCAATGAAGAAGCCAAATTCGCCCTCGATTGGTGTTTTGCCGAAATTGGCCGCGTTGACCAGAAGCAAATTGCCAACGCCCGGTTGTATCAGGCAAAGGCCGAACAAGGAATTGCTGCCGCCCAAAACAACCTCGCTGGTTGCTACCTCTTGGGACTAGGCGTTGAACCGAACTTCACGGAGGCTGCCAAGTGGTGCCGCTCCGCTGCCTACCAAGGACAGGTTGAAGCCCAAAATAATTACGGCCTCTGTTTGCTTCATGGCCACGGCATCCAGCAAGATCGTGCTGAGGCATTTGATTGGTTTATGATGTCGGCCAAACAGGGATTTTCCGACGCAAAGTGCAATGTCGGCTGGTGCTATGATTGCGGCAGAGGGGCAGCCCAAGATTCAGTGCTGGCGGCAGAGTGGTATTTGAGCGCGGCCAACCAAGGTCTAGCGATGGCCCAAAACAACATTGCCAGTTGCTTCGAGAAAGGCGACGGCGTTCCCCATGATTTAGCCCAGGCATTGAAGTGGTATCTGCGTGCGGCGGAACAAGGCTTAGTCGAAGCCCAATGCAATCTGGCCCGTTGCTATGAAGAAGGTAAAGGCGTTCCGAAAGATACTGAAAAAGCCCTGACGTGGTATGTTCAAGCCGCCGCCCAAGGGAATGAGGATGCTGAATTTAAGGTGTGGCAATTAACCAACGGGCAAATCGCTTTTAAGCAATGAAATCCATCATCAAATGGATTTTAACCATGCTGGCGATATTTGGCACTGTTTTCGCCGCTACGGTCGTTGGTCTCAAATACGCCAAAACCAAAGATCAACCTGCCCGCATTATTAGTTCACCCAAAACGAGCCAATCCAACGCAACTGGAAGCGTCGTAAATTCAAAATCAGATAATGAAGTTACCGCGTATAGTTCCCCCACTGCCACCCAGTCGGATAACTACGGAGTCTTGTCCAAAATCGTTTCCGACTATCATAAGGCGCACACCTATATTGGAAAACAGAATGGCGCTGACGACGACATTTATGTGTGTGGCGACATGGCATGTGACGTGTGGGATATGGTTCAAAAAGCAGGAATCAATGCGAAGGTTGCCATCGGAAACGTGGATGCAGATATTAAATCTTTCCGCGATGCCAACCATGCTTGGGTTTTGGCGGAGACAACTCCGGGAAATTGGCTGGCACTTGAAGCAACGGGGGGCTTTGTCGTAAATGGCGCTGAAAACAAAAGATACTATAATCACGCCCACGGATTCCCCACCCCTAAAGAGTTTAGGGAGTATATTGAAATCATCCACCAAAGAAACGCAGCAATAGCTAAGTGCAAAGAATCTCAGAATACCAGCCAACTAGCATACAACGACTACATGCAGGCATATAAAGCCTACGAAAAAGCCTATTTGGACTTCAAGCAGGTGGCAGATTTAATGCCCTACGCAAACGGTTCGGATTTAGCCAAACTGGAAATTATCTTTAAACAGAAAAAAAAGTTCATGGACGAACTAGATATTCTGGTAGAGCAGGCAAAAGTAGTGATGGAGCAGAAATCTATAGTATTCAATCAACGAAAATCAGATTTATCAGAAATAAACCAGAAACTTGATATCTTGTTTTCTAAGAAATGAGACTGTCTGCGGACCTTTAAAAGCTGATAGCCATTTCCACCAATTAGCCACCTCAAACCTCAACCGGTTCATCTATCTCTGCTGGCTTCGCGCGTTTCAAGTTAGCAAGCAGTTCTCCCACCTTGGCCGGTGCCAACGGCGGCAAACCGCGTATCTCCCGTTTGAGCCGTTCCAGTTCAATCCATGAGCGCGTGCACAGCGCCGCATCACGCGGCGAGGTGTTTTCGTCACAAACCGCTTTAGAAAGCACGGTTTGCATCTGTCTGGCTGCGTAATAATCGGGGCCGAATCGCATACTTGAGGGGGAACTTACTGCGGGTTTCAGAGGGGTGCAAGGGGTGGATTCAGGTTCCAATTTTCTGCCGTTTACCAAGCCTGCCAACTTCATTATGGACCGATTTCCTAGACCAGATCGCCATCGGAAAGATGAGGCTCCTCTAACAGGAACACCGGACATTTTGGGGGTATCGGGTCGGTGGTGCGGTGACGGTCTCGCGAAAAAAGGGATTCCTTAAAATAAATATTCCCGGTGTAGCACGAATTTTAGGTGTGAGAAGCACTCGCACCGGGCGAACGGCTGGCAGGCTGCCGGTGAGAGTGACCTAACCAACAGCCAGCCTGCGCTAACAGGTGCCAGCCAGAAACGAGAGTGAAATGAATAATGACGCATATCAAGTCATTACGGATCGAATAGTCGCCCAACTCGAAAAGGGCGTGGTGCCGTGGCAAAAGCCCTGGCAGGGCGGCGACCAGTTGCCGCGCAACCTAATCAGTGGTCATGCCTATCGGGGCGTGAACGTGTTCCTGCTCCATGCCATGAGCTACGAAACCCCATACTGGCTCACCTACAAGCAGGCGAGCGATTTGGGCGGACACGTCAAAAAGGGCGAGCGGGCCTGTCCGGTGGTCTTCTGGAAGCGGCTGCAAGTCGCCGACATGACCGAGCCAACCGGAAACAAGGCCATCCCGTTCCTGCGCTATTACAGCGTGTTTAACGTGGCGCAGTGCGAAGATATCCCGCCAGACAAAATCCCCGCCCAGAATGGCAGCCAGCGCGAGCATTGCCCCATTGCGGAGGCGGAAAGCATCGTGGCTGCCATGCCTAAAAAGCCGGAAATCAGACACGGTGGCGGGCGGGCCTGCTACTCGCCCAGTCTGGATTGTGTCACCATGCCCGTGCCGGAACGGTTCCAGAGCGGGCAAGATTACTACTCGGTGTTGTTCCATGAACTGACGCACAGCACCGGCCACACCTCCCGGCTGAACCGCAAAGGCATCGGCGGCGAGGAAGGCGAGTGGTCGGCGTTCGGCTCGACACCCTACGCGCGGGAAGAGCTGGTGGCCGAAATGGGTGCGGCGTTCCTGTCCGGTCATGCTGGCATCGTCGAGCGGACACTGGACAACTCGGCAGCCTACATCAAGGCGTGGCTGGAGCGGCTAAAGGAGGATAGGCGTCTGATTGTGCAGGCGGCAGCGGCGGCACAGAAGGCAGCAGACTACATCCTCAACAAACAATTCGGGCAGCCGGAAAGCGAGGTGTCCGAATGAAACCGCGCACCCTGAAAATAGAAACCACGGGCGACTTCTGGCGCGGGCAGGTTAAGCCGAAGATACGGCTCACCGGACAATGGCTGGAACGTGCCGGATTCAAGCCCGGCAATCGGGTCGTGGTTCACATCAGCCAACCCGGAACAATCACCCTGCAATTCGTGGATCAAACCAAAGATTGCAGCCTCGACAAAAAACAGGGCGTGAACACGCTCTAAACATTCAAAAGTGGAACAGAAGTGGAACAGAGGAAAATTTTAGGACTAATAATCGCACCGATTTCTCACCCTCCAGACAACAAAAAACCCCTGATTTATCAGGGGTTTAAGACGGTGGTGGCAGGAGCCGGAATTGAACCGGCGACACAAGGATTTTCAGTCCTCTGCTCTACCAACTGAGCTATCCTGCCAACCAACGGGACACGAATGAAACCACAGTTACGGGCCGGTGACAAGCCACATTTCTAATCAAAGAATCTGCGGCTGCGCCATTTCCGGATCCACGCCCAAATCCTTGATCGCCTGGGCGACAATTTTGCGGTCGATGAGTTTCTTTTCCGCGAGGGCGTAGAGCGTGCCGATGACGGTGGATTCCACGTCCACGCCGAAGAAGCGACGCAACCGGCCACGCGTGTCGCTGCGGCCAAAGCCATCCGTGCCCAGGGTGAACAAGCCGCCCGGAACCCACGGCGCGATCTGGTCCGGCACGGTGCGGATGTTATCCGAAACCGCGATGAACGCCCCCGACTCCCTCGCCAGCAGGTTTTCGACGTAGCTTTTCTTCGGCGGCAACGCGGGATGCAAGATATTCCAACGCTGGGCGCGGATCGCATCCGAGCGCAGCAGCTTGTAACTCGTCGCGCTCCAGACATCGGCGCTCACGCCATATTGCTCGGCAAGAATCGTCTGCGCCTTGAGCGCGGATTGCATGATGGAGCCGCTGCCGAAAAGGTGCGCTTTAATCTTTTTGCCTTCGACGCCAGGCTTGAATTTATACAACCCTTTCAGGATGCCATCCTCGACGCCGGCCGGCATGGGCGGCATGGGATGATTCTCATTATAGAGCGCGAGGTAATAGAACACGTCCTCATGCTCGACAAACATCCGGCGCATACCGTCGGTAATGATGACCGCGAGCTCATAGCCAAACGCCGGATCATACGGCAAACACGTGGGAATCGTGCCGGCATGCAGCAAACTGTGGCCGTCCTGATGCTGCAAGCCTTCCCCGTTCAGCGAGGTGCGGCCGGACGTCGCGCCGAGCAAAAAGCCTTTCGCCCGGATATCGCCGGCCAGCCAGAACAAATCACCGACACGCTGCGGACCAAACATCGAGTAGTAAGTGTAGAAGGGAATCATCGGCACGCCGTGCGAGGCGTAGCTCGTGCCGGCAGCGATGAAGGAGGACATCGCCCCCGCCTCGCTGATGCCCTCCTCGAGAATCTGGCCGTCCTTCTTTTCGAGATAATAGAGCAGCGACTTCTTGTCCACCGGCTCGTAAAGCTGGCCTTTCGGCGAATAGATGCCGATGTCCTTGAACAACGCATCCATGCCGAACGTGCGGGCTTCGTCCGGAATGATCGGCACGACATTCTTGCCCACGGTTTTGTGGCGGAGCAACAGCGTGATGAGCCGCACGAACGCCATGGTGGTTGAGGCCTCACTCGCCGTGCCCCTGGCAAACTCGGCAAAATAATCCAGCTTGGGCACGTCGAGCGTGACCGGACGGACGATGCGCGCCGGCACGAATCCGCCGAGCGCCTTGCGCCGCTCGAGGAGATATCTGGTCTCCGCGCTGTCGGCCGCCGGGCGAAAGAACGGCATGTCCGCGATGAGGTCGTCACTGATCGGAATATCAAAACGGCGGCGGAACTCGCGGAGCTCCTTCTCGTTCATCTTCTTCTGCTGATGCGAAATATTTTTACCCTCGCCCGCCTCGCCCAGGCCATAGCCCTTGACGGTCTTCGCGAGCACCACGGTCGGCTGCCCCTTGTGCTCCGTCGCCGCCTGATAAGCCGCATACATCTTGCGCACATCGTGACCGCCGCGGAGCAGTTTGGAAATCTGCTCGTCGGTCAGATGATTCACGAGTTCGAGCAACTGCGGATACTTGCCGAAGAAGTGATTCCGGGTGTAGCTGCCGGGCTCGACGATGTATTTCTGATAATCGCCGTCACAGCATTCCTCCATGCGCTTGAGCAGGAGGCCGGACTGGTCGCGCTTGATGATCGCGTCCCATTCGGTGCCCCAAATGACCTTGATGACATTCCAGCCGGCACCGCGAAACAAACCCTCGAGTTCCTGAATAATCTTACCATTGCCGCGCACCGGTCCATCGAGCCGCTGCAAATTGCAGTTCACGACCCAGATAATATTGTCGAGGTTCTCGCGCGCGGCGAGCGTGATCGCACCGAGCGATTCGGGCTCGTCCGATTCGCCGTCGCCGAGGAACGCCCAGACCTTCGGCTCCGTTTTCCAGCTCACCAGGCCGCGGGCCTGCAGGTAGCGATTGAACCGCGCCTGATACAGCGACATGATCGGGCCGAGCCCCATCGAGACCGTCGGGAACTGCCAAAACTCGGGCATCAGATACGGATGCGGATACGACGACAGACCGCCGCCGGGCGCGAGTTCCTGCCGGAAATTCTGCAGATGCGATTCATCCAGGCGCCCTTCGAGGTAGGCACGGGCATACATACCCGGCGCAGCGTGCCCCTGGAAATAAACCTGGTCGCCGGGAAACTCCTCCGTCCGGCCGCGGAAAAAATGATTCTGCGCCACCTCGTAAAGCGTCGCGGACGACGCGAAGGAAGCGATATGGCCGCCGACGTTCGTGTTGGAGTTCGCCTTGACCACCATCGCCATGGCGTTCCAACGCATCATGCTCTTGATGCGACGCTCAATGGCACGGTCACCGGGATATTCCGGCTGGTGTTCGGCGGGAATCGTGTTGAGGTAAGGGGTCGTCAGCCCCGCGGACGGACGCGGGGTGGTGCGCAATTGCTCCGCGAGTTTCTCCAGCAATCGAGCGGTGCGTTCCGGCCCCTGATTTTCCAGCGCCAGCTCAAAAACCGACTGCATGGAGTCCGACCATTTATCGCCATTGGCACTGCCGCCGGCGCGGGAACCGTAAATTTCTTTTTTGGATGCTTTCACTTGGTTAAACTGGCATCGCTGAACACAGCAACGACACTGCCACATTAAACCGAATTTGTCTCGTCATCGCCAGCGAAATCAAAATCCAAACCATGAAACGCCTCGACCTCGCCCCCGCCCCGCCCGCCGAACAGCTCGCGGCCGACGAGGCGCTGCTCGACGCGTGCGAGGCCGGAGACAGTGAGGAAACGCTGATATTCTGGGAGCCGCGCGACACGTTCGTCGTCGTCGGCTACGCCAACAAGATCGCCACCGAGGTCAACGTCGCCGCGTGCGCCGCCGCCGGCATCCCGATTTTTCGGCGCTGCTCCGGCGGCGGCACGGTCGTGCAGATGGCCGGCGGATTAAATTACAGCCTGATTCTGCGAATCGAGGAAAACGGCGACACCCGGAACATCACCGCCGCGAACCAATTCATCATGGAGAAAAATCGCGCGGCGATTACGCAGGCGCTTGCCACCACCGCCGACCCGGTTCCGCCCGCCGCCATCACGGTGCGCGGTCACACCGACCTGTGCGTGGGTGACATCAAGTTTGCCGGCAACGCGCAACGGCGGCGCAAAAACTTTCTCCTCTTTCACGGCACGCTGCTGCTGAATTGCGACTTGTCACTCATCAGCAAACTGCTCTGGATGCCGTCGCAGCAGCCGGATTATCGAGGGAACCGACCGCACGAAAAATTTGTGACCAACTTGAATCGGCCGGTCGCACAGGTAAAAGCCGCGTTCGCAAAAGTTTGGGGGGCAAACGAAGAATTAAAAAATCCGCCGCCGGCAGAAATCGCCAGACTCGCCCGCGAAAAATACTCAACGCGCGAGTGGAATTTTAAGTTTTAGAGTCGTGCCGCCAGCGCCGCCTGGCTCTGCGCGAAGATCTCCTCGTGCAGCGAGCGGCCGCGCGCATCAATCGTCACCACCGCCGGAAAGTCCACCACTTCCAATTCCCAAATCGCTTCGGGCGAGCCGAATTCCTCCTTGAAATAGACGTTGCGGACTTTTTTCACGCAATCCGCCAGCACCTGCGCCGCGCCACCGATGGCGTGCAGATACACACAGCCATATTCTTTGCACGCGGCCTGGGTCTTCGGCCCCATCCCGCCTTTGCCGATGACGCCACGCAGGCCGAAGTCGCGGATAACCTGCCATTGATATGGCTCCTCACGAATGGAGGTCGTCGGGCCGGCGGCGGTGCATTTGAAGGTGCCGTCGGGCTGCGGCATCATCACCGGCCCGCAGTGATAAATGATGCCATCCTGGAAACTCACGCCGGCCGGCAGCCTGCCACCCTCGTGCAGATATTTATGCACCGCGTCGCGCCCCGTGAATACGATGCCGGAGATCAGCACCTCATCGCCGACCTTCAGCGCGCGAATTTTCTCTTCCGAAAAAGGAAAGCTCAATTTGATCATAATAATTCAGAAATATGCAACACAGTCGCAACAATCGGCAAAGGGGAAAAGCCAAAAATCATTTCAGCAGTGCCGCGGCATGCTTCCGGGCGGCATCGCTCTGACCGCCGAGCATCCGCGCCAGTTCGGTGACGCGCGATTTTTTGTCCAGCAAGGTGATTTCGGAAATCGTCCGGCCCTGTTTCACCGCCTTGGTAACGACGTAATGCGCATCCGCCGGAGCCGCCACCTGCGGCAGATGCGTGATGCAAAACACCTGCCGCCGGGCGGCAATCTGCCGCATCTTTTCGCCCACCGCATTCGCCGTTTCGCCACCGACATTGGCGTCCACTTCATCGAAGACCAGCACGGGAATCTCATCCTCCGCGGCCAGCACAGTCTTGAGGGCCAACATCACACGCGCCATTTCGCCAGAGGAGGCAATCGCGCGCAGCGGCTTGGCCGGCTCGCCGGGATTGGGAGCAAACTGGAATTCGACGGCGTCGAATCCAGAGGAACCAGGAGATGGCAGATGGGAGTCAGGGTCGTTGTGCCCCATCGGCCATCCGTCAGCTGCGACCTCCTGCCGGATGTCAAACCGGCTTTGCTTAAAACCCAAATCAGCCAACTGCTGGCTCACGGCTTGGGCCAGCTGCGGGATGATCTTGCGGCGCGCCGCCGAAAGCTTTTTGCCGGCGCTCACGATTTCCGCATCCAGCTTCGCCAAAGCCACGTTCAGGCGCGCGAGTTCAGCATCGCGGCTTTCAAGCGCGTGCAATTTCGTCTTCGCCGCGTCGCCGAAAGCGACAACTTCCGCGAGCGTTGCGCCATATTTGCGCTTGAGCGTGTGCAGCACGTTTAATCTTTCCTCCAATTCCGCCAAGCGCTCGGGGTCCACATCCACCTTATCGGCATAACGGGACAGCTCGGTTTGCAACTCGCGCAAAGTCTCGCCCGCCTGCGCATGGAGTTCAACGAGGTTGCCGGCGACCGCATCCACCCGCTGCAATTCGGCCAGCACGCGGCCAATGACGCCGGATTGCGTGAGCAGGGAATTTTCATTCTCACTCAACGCGTCCAACGCCGCCTGGCTCAATTGCAGCAGCTTCGCGGCATTGCTGGCGCGATTGAATTCCGCCGTGACCGCCGGCTCCTCGTCCGGCTGCAGGCGCGCGGCTGATATTTCCTGAACTTGAAAGCGCAACAGGTCAAGCTGCTGCGCGTAGGTTTTTTCATCCACGATGAGCGCAGCCTTTTCATTTTCCAGTGCGCGGCGGCGTTGCGCCAAGGCGCCAAACGCCGCGCGGTCTTTTTCCAAACCGCCGAACGCGTCGAGAATCGCCAGTTGTTTCGCGGCGTGCAGCAAAGACTGGTGGTCATGTGGTCCATGCATATCCACGAGCGATTCGCCCAGCGCGGCCAAGGTGGCCAGCGTGGTGGCCGAACCGTTGATGAACTGGCGATTGGCGCCCGCGCTGGTGAACGACCGTTTGAGGACAAGCTGATGGTCCTCGCACGGCTCCAGGCCATGCTCCTCCAGAAAACCTTTCAGCGGGGCGCGCAGCCGCTTCACGTCGAACACCGCCTCCACGGAACAACTCTCCTCGCCGCTGCGGATCAGCGTGCGATCGGCGCGCTCGCCGAGGACGAGATTGAGCGCGCCCAGGATGATGGACTTGCCCGCACCGGTCTCGCCGGTGATGACGTTGCAACCGGGCTGGAGTTCCAGCGTGAGGTCGGTCACGAGGGCGAGGTTTTTGATGCGCAAGGTCGTCAACATGGGGCGAATGACAACACAACTTTGCGGATTGCGGGACGTTGGGCAAACAGAAAAAGCGTTTCCGCTGAAGCCAATCACCGCCGATGAACCATCAGGCGATGAAAATCAAGGTTGCCCTGCCGGTTAAGAGACTAGCCCAATACTTGCTTGCCGTTTCTCGGACTCAATCATAATCTTTCTTACATCAGCCTTGAGGAAACCATTATGTCCAAAACACGCACTTGGTTAGTTAATCGTCCTGCTGCAATAACGTCAGGCCGGAAGACGCACCGTCACCAGGCTTTCACCCTCATTGAATTGCTGGTCGTGATCGCCATCATCGCGATCCTAGCGGCAATGCTATTGCCCGCCTTGAGCAAGGCGAAACAAAAAGCCACGACGGCAACGTGTTTGAGCAATGTGAAGCAACTCGCACTGGCTTGGATCATGTATTCGGACGACAACGGCGACTTGCTGGTCAACTTGAGCACGTATTTGCCGACCGGCACCGAAGGCATGCCCTGGCGCACAGCCATCGCCAACGTCACAACTCCGCTGCCAACCGGGGTTACGGCCAATACCGAACAGGCGCAAAAATTCCTCACAGAAATGGGATTTGAGAAACCCACGCCCACCATCGAGGGACCACTTTTTAAATACTGTAAAAACGGTGACATGGTGCATCGTCCCGGCGACAAGCGCTACCAACTGCCGGTGAGCGCCGGTTATAAGGGCCAATATTCCTGGGACAGTTATTCCGGGTCGGGTTATTTGAATGGCGAGGCGCGTGCCAGCGCCAACAACATCAACAAGCGGACACTCATCGGCCGCCCGAGCGACAAATTCATCTGGGCGGAGGGGGCCGATATGCGCGGAGAAAACCTCGGCTCCTGGCAGATGAATCCCAGTTCGCTGGCGGCTAATTTTTCGGGTGCCACCTTCGGCGATTCACCAGCCGCTTTTCATGTGACGGCGGCGGTGTTTAATTTTTGCGACGGTCACGCGGAGAGCCACCGCTGGCAGGATCCCACAACCATCGCCTATGCGAACGACACCACGGCCACCAAAGATTCATCCGGAACTTCCAAGAGCAATGCCCAACACGCAGGGAACGTGGATGCCATGTGGTGCGCCAGCCATTATGCCGGCAACCAAAATCAGTGATCCCTTAAAAGCCCTTAAGTTCTGCCGCCCCAACTTCGTCTAAACGGCGGCGCCGGGCGACAAACCGGCAGTTAAATTTTATTCGCTGGAAATTCGGCGGCTGTGCTAACGTTGGCCGCGCGAATCATGGCATTTTCCCTTACCTTCCTTGGCAGCGGCACCTCGCAGGGCGTGCCGCTCATCGGCGTGGAATATCCGCCGGAGTATCTGGCGAACCCCAAGAACTGGCGCACGCGCCCGGCGATTTATGTCGCCACGGACACCACCAAGCTCGTCGTGGACACGCCGCCGGAATTCCGCCTCCAATGCCTGCGCGAGAAGATCAACCACCTCGACGCCGTGCTGGTCACCCACGCCCACGCCGACCACATCCTCGGCATGGACGACTGCCGGCGCTTCTGCGACCTGCGCGGCGACACGACGCTACCGATCTACGCCAGCGAAGCGACCATGGGGCACCTGCGCCGCATATTCATCTACGCTTTCCACCAAGGCCCGTGGCCAAAAGGCTATTTCAAGCCGGAAGAGCGGGTCATCACCGGCCCGTTTGAAATCGGCGACTTGCGCATCACGCCGCTGGATCTGCCGCATGGCCGGATGACCACGACAGGATTTTTGTTCGAACAAGACGGGCGCAAACGGCTGGCGTATCTAAGCGACTGCAAAGAAATCCCGGACACCGTGATGGCGCAAGTGCGCGGCGTGGAAATCGCCGTGCTGGACGCGCTACGGCACAAACCCCATCCCACCCACATGTGCCTCGACGAGGCGCTGACCGCAGCGCGGCGCATCAACGCAGAACAGACTTACTTCACCCATCTCACCCACGATTATGACCACGACAAATCGCAGGCGGAATTGCCGGCGGGCATCACGCTGGCGTGGGACGGCTTGAAAGTGACCGGCAAATAATGAAAACCTATTTCACCGTCCTATTCGCGGCCATGGCCATCGCCGCACACGCCACCGACGAACCGGCGTTCGCCCCGACCAATCCAGCGGAGATGCAGCCGCTCGCCCGACACGACACCCCGGCGTTCCGCGCCGCGAAACTTTTTCAGCACGGCGTGAACCTCGGCAATTATCTCGAAGCGCCGCCGGGCCAGAGCTGGGGCGTCGCGGTGGCGGCGGATGAATTTGCCGCCATGAAACGCGAAGGCTTTGACCACGTGCGCGTGCCCATCGGCTGGCACCATTACGCGGGACCGGCACCGGCCTTCAAGCTCGCTCCGGAAATTTTTGCGCGCGTGGATTTTGTGGTGACGAATGCGCTAGCCAAGCAGCTGGCGGTGATGATCAACATCCACCATTTCGCCGAGCTGGATAAAAACCCCGCCGGCGCCACGGAAGAATTCCTGAAAATCTGGGCACAGATCGCCGCGCACTACCAGAAATTTCCGGCCTCGCTCGCCTTTGAACTGGACAACGAACCGCATGACCAAGCGACGACGGCTTTGATGAATCCGATCCATGCCCGCGCCATCGCCGAAATCCGCCGGACAAATCCCCAACGAACGATCTTTGTGGAGCCGGGCAAATGGGGCAGCATCGAGGAATTGAATCAGCTCGTGTTGCCGCCGGACGACCAGATCATCGTCTCGGTGCATTGCTACGAGCCGTTTCATTTCACGCACCAGGGGGCGACGTGGACGGGCCGGGATTTCCTGCAGACGGGCATCGTGTTCCCCGGACCGCCAGCCAAGCCGCTGCAGCCGGACAGGTCACTCGAACCCAAACCGTGGGTGCTTGACTGGATCAAGAAATACAACACGCTGGCGGCGGACAAAAATCCCAGCAGCCCGGCCGCCTTCGCCGGCAAATTGAAATTCGTCCATGACTGGTCGGAATATTATGGCCGGCCGGTGCACCTCGGGGAATTCGGCGCGTTTACCCGCGCGGATGCACAATCGCGGGCGAATTTTTACTCAGCCTTCCGCCACGCAGCCCAAGACCGACAACTCGGCTGGTGCATCTGGGACTGGAGCGCCGGATTCCGCTACTGGGACCGCAAAAACCACCGTCCGGTCGAGGGAATGCACGAAGCGCTTTTCGGCCAATGAAATTGAACCGGGCTGGACCAAGGCAGTCAAATCACGACATGACGATAATTTCGCGAACAACCTGGTTGGTGTGCCTGCTAGTGCTGGCGTCCCAACTCGCTGAGGCGGGCGGTGACGAAGTGGTGGTCATCTACAATTCACAGATGCTCGAATCCAAGGCGGTCGCCGAGCATTACGCTGCGGTGCGCCAGGTGCCGGCAAAACAAATTTTCGGCTTCGGCCTCACGACCAACGAAGTCATGACGCGCGCGGATTTCACGGATTTTTTGCAGAAGCCGCTGGCCGAACGCCTGGCAGCCGCGGGCTTGTGGAAATTCGGCGAACTCACCACGACCGGGACCAACGGCCAACCCGCGCAGGCTGACATCCGCGTCGTCGCCTCGAAGATCCGCTACGCGGTGCTGTGTTACGGCGTGCCGCTGAAAATCGAGTCCACCTCCAAGCTGGATGAATGGGAGGGTAAAATCGTCGGCGACCAATTCCGTCGCAACGAAGCCGCCGTGGATTCGGAACTGGCCTGGCTGCCCGACTTGAAAATGAAACTTCCGCTGACCGGACCGCTGTCCAATCCCTTTTACCTTTGCACCAATCGCGCCGCGCTGAACTGCACGAACGGCCTGCTGATGGTTTCCCGGCTCGACGGGCCGACGCCGCAAATCGCCAACCATCTGGTGGACAAGGCCGTCGAGGCAGAAACCAGCGGACTCTGGGGCCGCGCGTATTTCGACGCCCGCGGGCTGGCCACAAATGACAATTATTTTCTCGGCGACCAATGGATGCTGGCGGGCGCGGAAATCAGCCGGCAATTCGGTTTTGAAGTGGAGGTGGACACCAATGCCGCCACCTGGCCGGCGGTCTTCCCCATGAGCCACATTGCCATTTACGCCGGCTGGTATGCGGGGGATGCTTGCGGCCCGTTCACGGCGGCGAAAATGGAATTCATGCCGGGAGCCTTCGCGTATCACCTGCATTCCTTCAGCGCCGACACGCTGCACAGCGCGACCCGCAACTGGTGCGGCCCGCTGCTCGCCAAGGGCGCGACCTGCACGCTCGGCTGCGTGTATGAACCTTACTTGCAATTCACGCCCAACATCGCCTTCTGCCTGCAAGCGCTCGGCAACGGCGCCACTTTCGGCGAAGCCGCGTGGGGATCACAGAACGCTTTGTCCTGGCAAACCACCGTCATTGGCGACCCTTTATACCAGCCATTCAAGAAATCGCCGGCGGAATTGCACGCCTTCCTCACCCGCACCAAAAGCCCGCTGCTGGAATGGTCTTTTGACCGGCTGTTCTGCCTCGACCTCGCGCACGGCCTGCGCGAACTCCAACTGCTGGCCTACGTCGCCAATCTGCCGGTCACCGCGCAGAGCGCCGTATTGAATGAAAAACTCGCCACCCTTTACGACGCTTCCGGCCGGCCCAGTTCGGCGATTACCGCGTGGCAAACTGCGCTGCAACTCAAGCCCACGCCGCAACAGCAACTCCGGCTCCGGCTGACACTGGGAGAAAAGCTGGCCGCGCAAAACCGGCTGGCGGAAGCCCGGGAAAATTACCGACAATTGCTGAAAGAGCAGCCCGATTATCCCGGCAAGACCGCGATTGAGGATAAAATCCAGTCGCTGGAACAAAAGCTGAATACCGCCAAAAAATCCTAGCCGCCATGGCCATCTTCTACGACACCCACGCGCATCTCGATTATCCCGATTACGCCAAAGATTTTCCGGAAGTCCTCGCCCGCGCCCAAGCCGCCGGCATCACGAAAATCATTTCCATCGGCACCAGCCTCGACAGCAGCCGCCGCGCCGTGGCGCTCGCGGAGAAGCACCCAAACCTCTACGCCGCAGCCGGCTGGCATCCATCCGAAGCGCTGGAAGCGCCCGCCGATCTCCGCCCGGCCCTGCGCGAACTGGCCCGCCACCCGAAAGTCGTCGCCATCGGCGAGACGGGCCTGGATTACTACCGCCTGCCCAGCACGCAAGGCGGCAGCGCAGACGATGACGTTCGCTACAAACAGCGACAGGCCGAAATTTTCCAGCAGCAGCTTGAAGTCGCCGCCGAAGTGGGCCTGAACGCCATCATACACCAGCGCGCCGCGTTCGATGACACGCTGGCCCAGCTAAAACCCTTCGCCGGAAAAGTGCGCGGCGTCTTCCACTGCTTCGGCGAAAGCGTGGAGCGGCTGCAGCAGATTCTGGCAATCGGCTCGCTCGTCAGCTACACCGGCATCGTGACCTTCAAGAACGGGCAGAACATCCGCGATGCCGTGGCTGCAACGCCGCCGGGCCAGTTCATGTTGGAAACCGATTGCCCGTATCTCGCGCCGGTGCCCCATCGGGGCCAGCGGGGCGAACCAGCGTTTGTGAAGGAGGTTGCCGAGACCGTCGCGCAAGTGAAGCAGTGCTCGCCCGATGAATTGAGCGCCGCGACGTGCCGCACCGCGCACGTTTTTTTCCCCAAACTGGCCGCGCCAGCAAATGCCTGAAGCATTACAAATCCGCATCCACGGCGACGACTCCCGGCCGACGCTGATTTATCTACCCGGCCTACACGGCGACTGGACACTCGCGGGTGGTTTCAGAAAGCAACTGGGCAACAAAGTTCGCTTCGTTGAATTCATTTATCCGCGCACGCTGACGTGGTCGCTGGACGATTACGCCGCCGCAATCGAGACGGCGCTGAGCCAAAACAACATCACCGCGGGCTGGCTGCTGGGCGAATCCTTCGGCTCGCAAATCCTCTGGCCTTTGGTGCAACGGCGGAACATTTCGGTTCAAGGGCTGATTCTCGCCGGCGGATTTGTCCGGCATCCCATGCCGTGGGGGGCCCGCTTTTTGAAACATTGCAGCGGCAAGCTAACCCTCGCCCTGCTCACACCGCTGGTAAAAAGCTACGGCATGATCGGCCGGCGACGCTTCCGGCATTCGCCCGAGACACGGGCGAGCCTGCAAGAATTCGTGGCGCGCCGGACGCCGGCCGATTTCTACGCGGCGCGCCATCGCCTGCAGTTGATCGCCGAATACGACCCGCGCGCCATCGCACAAAACTGCCAAACGCCGGTGTTCTACCTTTCCGGCTGGCTGGATCCGGTGGTACCCTGGCCAGCCGTGCAGCGTTGGCTGAGGAAACACTGTCCCGCCTTGCGGGGCGTGAACATCATTCGTCCGGCCGACCACAATGTGCTCGGCACCGCGCCCGCCCAAGCCGCGAGCCAGGTATTGAGCTGGATGAAGTCCTGAGCCGGGCGCTTTACGGTTGCCGCCGTCCCAATCCAACATATATTCCAGCTAGCAAACGTATGACCAAGCAGCAAATCCTCGACCTCTACTTTCTCGACGCGCGGCACAAGCTCATCGAGATCGCCGCGTTTCTGGACCGCGTGGAACGGGCCGACGGCAAGGCGGATTTCCGGCTGAAATGTTTTCGCGCCGCGCTCGCCAAGCTGGACGGCAAAAAGACCAACAAAGCGAAAGCGGTTCTGCTGGCATTCAGCGATCCGACGATAAAACCCATCGCAAAAGCGCAGAGCAAGGGCGCGGCGGGCGCGTATGCCAACAGCATATAACGGCCATGCGCTACATCGAACCCCACGCCCACATGGTCAGCCGCACGACGGACGATTACGAACGCATGGCGCTCGCCGGCTGCGAGGCAGTCTGCGAGCCCGCCTTCTGGGCGGGCTTTGACCGCAGTGCGGCGGACGGCTTCCACGATTATTTCTGCCAGCTCACCGAGCACGAACCGAAGCGCGCCGCGAAGTTCGGCCTGAAACATTTCTGCTGGCTCGGCATCAATTCCAAGGAAGCCGAGGACGTGAAGCTCGCCGCGGAAGTCATCGCACTCCTCCCGAAATTTTTGGATCACCCGAACGTTCTCGGCATCGGCGAAATCGGACTGAACAAAAATTCCCGCAACGAATTGCGCGTTTTGGAAATGCAGGTGGAACTCGCAGCAGCATTCAACCAGCTGATCCTCGTGCACACGCCGCATCTCGAAGACAAACTCAAAGGCACGCGGCTGATTCTCGACGTCTTAAAAAATGACAAGCGCATCCGGCCGGAGCGCGTCATCATCGACCACGTCGAGGAACACACCGTCGAGCTGGTGTTGGAGCGCGGGATGTGGGCAGGCATGACGCTCTATCCCGAAACGAAATGCACCCCAGCCCGCGCCATCGACATCCTCGAAACCTACGGCAGTGAAAACATCTGGATGAACAGCGCGTGCGACTGGGGCGTGAGCGATCCGCTCGCGGTGCCAAAGACCGCGCTGGAAATGAAGAAGCGCGGGCATCTCGCCCGCGCCATTGAAAAAGTAATCTTCACCAACCCGCAGAATTTTCTGCGCCAGTCGCCGAACTTCAAACGGTCCGCCTGAAGTTCACTACCACCTTACGCCAGTTTCCACGGGGCGCGGTAGTCACGCGTCAGCCAGCTCGCCTCGCCGGTGCCGTCCATGAACGACTCCGTCTGCGGATTCCACTTGAGCCCTTTGCCGCTGAAATAAACGGCGTTGACGAGATTGCAGATGGTGGAGGAACGATGGCCGGTTTCGACGTCGCACACCGGCAGTTCGCGGGACTTCATACACTTGACCCAGTCCGTGAACTGGTTGGTGCTGCGATAGAGCCGCACCGCGTTGGCCGGCAACAATTCCTTGAGCAGCGGCGAGTAGTCGTCCATCGGCCCCGACTTGAGCTGACCGCCCAACGTGAGCTGAAAATCGCTGCGGCTGACAAACAACTTGCCCTGATCGCCGAAGAACGTGATGCCATTCGTGCCCTTCACGTGCGTGACTTCCGGGCCGTTGGCGTAGCGCCAATGCACGCCATATTCCGCATGGGCGGTGGGGGCCGGGTAAAACTCAACCGGCCCGGTCGCGTCGCAGCCAAACGCCCATTGCACGATGTCAAAATGATGCGCGCCCCAGTCGCAGACGCCGCCGCCGCCGTATTCGCGGTAACGCCGCCAGTCCGGATAATTCTTAGGCAGGCCGCGCGGACTCAAGACGGCGCTGTAAGGCCGCAGTGGGGCCGGGCCGAGCCACATGTTCCAATCGAGTCCCGGTTCCATTTTGTCTTCGGGCAGATTGCAGAAGATCGGCGGGCCGCTGACGGCCACCTCCACCTTGTTCACGGTGCCCAAGACGCCGTTGCGCACCAGTTCGCCCGCCGCGCGGAAGATGCCCATGGAACGCTGCATCGAACCGACCTGAAGTATCCGCTGATTTGCGCGGACGGCGTTCACCATCGCGCGGCCTTCGAGAATCGTGTGCGCCATCGGCTTCTCGCAATAAATATCCTTGCCCGCGCTCGCGGCGGCGATGGTGATGAGCGCGTGCCAATGATCCGGCGTGGCGATGACCACGGCGTCAATATCCTTGCGCGCCAGCAATTCCCGGAAATCGCTGTAAGCTTCGCAGCCTTTGTAAGCGCCGTCCTTGGTGTTCTTGGCATAATGGGACTCGACCTTTTGCTTGGCAAGATTGCGGCGCGTGCCATCGGGATCGCTCACCGCCAGCACGCGAAAATCCGTGCGCGGCAGACACGCGCCCAAAAGACCATTACCCTGCTTGCCAATGCCGATGAAGCCGAGGGTGATCTGTTTGCTCGGCGCCGTATCCGTGGCGGCGGCAAACAAACTCGTGGAGCGCAGAATCAGCGGCGCGGAACCGGCGATGAGGGCGGTCTTGAGAAAACTGCGGCGGTTGAAGGGACGGGGTAAATTCATAGAGTATGGGCGCATGGTATTGTTGCCAAACCAGACTGCCAATACCCCGAAAGGGTTACGCTATTCTTCCCCGCGCTTCATTTCAGCAGCCGGCGCGACCAGCACCACGAACTCCCCTTTCAAGCTGCGTTTCTGGGCTATGGCCAGCAACGCAGTTGCTTTGCCGCGCAGGAATTCCTCAAACTTCTTGGTCAACTCCCGCGCCAGCACCACGTCGCGGTCGGGATACACCGCGTTCAATTCACCCAACAGCTTCTCAATGCGATACGGCGATTCGTAAAGCACCAGCGTGCCCGGCACCGTCTTCAACGACTCCAGCTTGTTCCGGCGCTGACCGGATTTGTGCGGCAGGAAACCGGCGAAATGAAATTCCTCCGTCGGCAAACCGCTCGCGGTGAGGCCGGCGACCAGCGCGCAGGGACCCGCCACGGCTTCCACGCGAAAGCCGGCGGCGATGGCAGCCTTGACGACGCGTTCGCCGGGATCGCTGATGCCGGGACTGCCGGCGTCCGTGACCAGCGCCACCTTTTCGCCGCGCCGGAGCCGCTCAATAATCTCCTCGCTGCGCCGGGCCTCGTTAAACTGGAAATAGCTCAAGAGCGGTTTGCTGATGCCGAAGTGTTTGAGCAATTGCCCGGAATGCCGCGTGTCCTCGGCGGCGACCACATCGCACTCGCGGAGGGCGCGGAGGGCGCGGAGGGTGATGTCCTCGAGGTTGCCAATCGGCGTGGCGACGAGGTAAAGTGTGCTGGCAGTAAGCGGCGGCAGGGCGGCGTCCATGCGATGAATTAAGCAGAATTGCGCGGCGAATGAAAATGGATTCGGCGGACCGCCATAAGCCGGCGCGGTATTTATTCAACCAGCGCCCGCGGCGGAATCAAACCGCGGAGGCGCGGCAAAACCATTTTCCGAAACCACTGCTCAATCCTCAGTCGGCTCCGTTGGTATTGCACCCCCAGAACGATTATGCCGATACCCAGCAAGGTGAGGGAAAAGGGGCATACCCAGTAAAGTAAAAAGCAAGTTTGAGCCTGCACCCGACGGCTGCTAAGATTTCAAGAATGAAATCCGCCACCGCCTTCGCCCTAGTCCTGGTCACCGCGCCGGATTTTAAAACGGCGCGCGCGCTGGCCAAGGCGGCGCTGTCGGCCCGGCTCATCGCCTGCGCCAATCTCGTTCCCAAAATCGAGTCGCATTACTGGTGGCAGGGAAAAATCGAATCCAGCCCGGAGGTGCTCCTGCTGCTCAAGACACGGCGCACCCGGCTGGCCGCCCTGGAGAAATTCATCCTGGCCCACCATCCCTACGACACGCCGGAGTTCCTCGTGCTCCCCGTGAGCGCCGGCAATGCCAAGTATCTGGCCTGGCTGGCGGCGAGCTGCGGTTGAAATCTGACGGAAAATGTCGTGCGAAGGCCGCGAAGAAGACGAAGGGAAGACAGGCCGCTCCTTCGCCCCGGCGCGGCCGGCGCGTGACCGGTGCGAAACGGTTACATCTGCCGCCGAAAATAATTTGCACCCGCCGGCTACCGGTTTAGATTTGTCCTGTGAATCAGGTGGACGCCATCCCGCTATTGTTCCTGGGCCTGCAAGGGCTGGCGCTGGGCCTGAGTTTTCTGATTCTCGGCTGGCTGCTGGCACGGCATCGCTGGCAGCGGCCCGCACCCCCAGCCGCCTTGCCGGAGCATAGATTCTTCCCGTTCCAACCCGTCACCGTGCGGCGGCCGGGCTGCTGGCTCGCCATCCGCGCCGCCACACCAGAGGCTGTGAAGCTGACGCTGGGATTGAACCGTGCGGCCCCGTGCACGTGGGCGGAGGGCCTAGCGGGCGAACATGAGTTCTTCATCAGCCCGCAGGTCCATGGCTGGGTGATCGTCACCGGCATGGCGTTGCCGAATCCGTCGGATGATGTGGACGCGACCTTCCTGTTTCTCACGGCGTTGAGCAAGCAGCTCGGCCATGTGCAATACTTCTATGCGAGCCGACGCTTGCATCATCACGCCTGGGCGCGGCTGGACGACGGCTGCGTCACCCGCGCCTACGCGTGGGCCGGCGAGACGGTCTGGAATCAAGGCGGCGTGACGGTGCCGGAAATCGAGGTGGACATGCGGCTCTTGGCCTACGGCGAACCGGCCACCTCGCAGCGCGAGGTGGACACGAACTTCGAAAAGGTGCCGCAACTGGCCGCACGCTGGAGCCTGGATCCGGCAGAGGTGAAATTACATACGCTGGCGGCCACCAAGGGCATCGCGGGCGAATCCGCCTTTCCCTGAAAAATTTTATTGCGAAAAAGAGGCGGCGGGCGCAGAGTGCGTCAACGAAAGGAACTTATGTCATTCAGTATTGAACTTGAACTTCAGAATTTTCCCAAGCCCGCCAAACTCAAAGATGGCAAAAAGGCCACCATCCGCGTGCTCAAAGCTGATGACGAAAAGGAGTTTCACCAGCTCTTCCTCGACATCCCGGAGCGCGAACGGATGTTCATCAAGCATCGCGTGCAGGACATCAAGGTCATCCGCGACTGGTGCAAGAACATCGACGTAGGCCGCAACCTGCCGTTGCTCGGCATCATGGACGGCAAAATCGTCGGCGTCGCCACGCTGCACCAGCGGCTGGGCGGCTGGAAACGCCACATCGGCCGCGTGAGCGTGCTGGTGCATCCGAATTTCCGCGGCCGCGGCCTGGCAACCAAGCTCATCGAAGAAACGCTCGATATCTCGCGGCGCGCGAGCCTCGAACGCGTCGAGGCGGCCTTCATCGCCGAACAGGAGGCGGCCATGAAGATGTTTGCGATGCTCGGCTTCAGCCAGCTCGTGCGCCTCGAAGATTATGTGAAGGACATGCAGGCCATCACGCATGATTACGTCCTGATGGGCCTCGACCTGCGCACCGACGAGGAATACGCCGGCGTGGGAGGATGAAAAACAAATGGTGAAGGCAGCCAGCTTACTCATTTGGCATTCTTCCTTCTACCTTTTCCCCAATGCCCCCCGAAGCCTGCCCCAACTGCGGCGCCCTGGTGCCGCCACGCGCCAAGGCCTGCCCCGGCTGCGGCTCCGATGAGAAGACCGGCTGGTCGGACTCCGCCCACGCCAGCTACCTCGGCATTCCCGACGAGGCGTTTGATTACGACGAGTTCGTGGCAGAGGAGTTTAATCCGCCCAAACTCAAGCCGCGCCGCCTGCACTGGTTGTGGTGGCTAACGGCTGTGGTCCTTGCCCTACTGTTCCTGTTTTTCTGCCTGCACTGAAAACAAAAAAGCCCGCTCGGGTGAGCGGGCTTCGTGTTTCAAACGAAATTACTTCTTCGCTTCGGGCTGGGCTTCGGCCACCGGGGCTGCTGGCGCGGGCGTCGGGGCGATGGTGTCCACCCATTCCAAGATCGCGCTCTGCGAGGCGTCACCCTGACGCTGGCCGAGCTTGATAATGCGGGTGTAACCGCTGCGGCGATCCTTGAACGCCGGGGCGATTTCCGTGAACAACGTCTTGGCGGCCTTTTCCTGATGCAACCGGGCGACAGCGAGGCGGCGATGGGCAATGGTGCCCTTCTTGCCAAGCGTGACCATCTTTTCGGCAACGGAACGGGCCGCCTTGGCCTTGGCCAGGGAGGTTGTCACGCGCTTGTGTTCGATCAAGCTGCAAACGAGGTTGGCGAGCATCGCGTTGCGATGTTCCGAGGTGCGGCCCAGTTTGGCCGTGCGCTTCAAATGTCTCATGGCAATTCCTTATTCAGCTTTGGCTTCTTCCTTCGGTGCATCCACCAGGCCCGGCTCAAAATTCATGCCAAGCGAGAGGTTGAGGGAAGTCAGCTTCTCTTTGATTTCGTTGAGCGACTTCTTGCCGAAGTTGCGATACTTGAGCATCTCCTGTTCGGTCTTCAGCGCGAGCTGGCCGACCGTGGTGATGTTCGCGTTATTCAGGCAGTTCGCGGCGCGAACAGACAGCTCGATTTCGTTGACGCTCATGTTCAACAACTTCTTGAGCTTGGACTTCTCGTCGTCCTGCTTATCCGCAGCCTCTTCAAATTCAACCGCGTTCTTGTCGTAGCCGACAAACACGTCGAGGTGATGCGCGAGAATCGCGGATGCCTGGGTCAGCGCGTCATCGGGCGTGATCCGGCCGTCGGTCCAGATTTCGAGAACCAAACGGTCGTAGTCCGTGCGGTTGCCGACGCGCGCCGCTTCGAC
>CAIXPZ010000163.1 GCA_903921455.1 uncultured Verrucomicrobia subdivision 3 bacterium
CCGTCATCCGCTCCCACCAACGGGAACTGTTCGCCCGGCTGTTTCACGAAAGCGCCGCCACGTTGCAGGAAGTGGCCGCGAACCCCAAGCACCTCGGCGCGGAGTTGGGAATGCTCGGCGTGCTGCACACCTGGAGCCGGCCGTTGATCTATCACCCGCACATTCACTACGTCATCGCCGGGGCCGGACTCAGTCCGGACGGACTGCGCTGGAACCGGGTCGCCTCCGACCAGTTCTTTCTCCCAGAGAAAGTGCTCGCCCGCCGATTCCGCAATCGGCTGCGCCGCGCACTGGCGCTGACCCCGGAACTCGCCCGCCAGATTCCCGCCGTCGTCTGGCGGACCGACTGGGTCGTGGATTCGTTGGCCGTCGGCACTGGCGCTGCCGCGCTGAAGTATCTCGCCGCTTACGTCTACAAGACGGCGCTCTCCAGCGCGCGCATCCTCACCGACGACGAACGCGGCATCACGTTCCGGTTCCGGCGCAGCGACGACGGCAGTTGGCAGACGCTGACCCTGCGACCGGCGGAGTTTCTGCGGCGCTTTCTCCAACACGTATTGCCGCGCGGTTTCCAACGGGTCCGCTCTTACGGCTGGCTGGCCCCGGCCGCCAAAGCGAAGTGGCAGCGCATCGAAGCCTTGTTGGATTGGCAACGACCGGCCCCGCCCCCGGTGCAACCCTTGCCGTTGCCGGAGTGTCCGCACTGCCACAAACCGCTGACGCCGGTCGAACGCTTGCCGCGCGCTCCACCATGACAACGCCCACGCGCTTCCTTCAAGCTGCGATGCGATCCCCGACATTGGCTGGCGGGGTGACAACGCCGCCGTGTTGCCGGCGCGGGCGGGGGCGGATTAAAAGCGGCGGCGCCGACTCGCAACCGCGCTGGAAAAACCGCACGCAGTCGGCGCGGAGCGTGATCGAGTGGGGGCAAGATAAGATTTCGCTGACGTCAGCCGCGCTCGGAACACTGCGCCACGACCACTGTCCCGCGAAAGCAATCCTCAAGTAGTTCGACGGGCCTTCGCCGCGCCGAAGTGGCTCTCGCCTCGGCGAAGCCTTCGGCGTAGCCTGGGCCGTCCACGCAGGCGGGCTCGTTCAACCACGCATAGCATCAAGGCTCACTCCGTTCGCTTGATGCTATGCCTAGTCCGTTAGGCGGCAACTCTCTCATGTCACTTATCAACGCTGCTTCAGGCGCGACCTAAAAGCTTTGCGAATAATCCCCGCTTCTTGGGCACTCTTAAAAAGTAACCTCCGTCTTTTGTCATGTCGTTTGGAACTTTCTCCCACAGACGCTCACGCGCCATCCGACGCAAGCCGACGAGATAAGCCTCATCAGGCTCGCGACCGAATTTCATTTTGACGTGAAGAAGCAATAGATACTCAATTTGGCTCAAGCACTTTGGAATCTCCGAGTCAGGGACGGATTCCCGCACCCACGGCCACCACGGCTCTCCGTCGTCCAGCACCTGAATGCCATAGTCGCCTTGTATAATAAGTTGCATATGATTTCCTTTTGTATCGTGTCTGTCGTCTCAAATCAAATGTTCTCAATTCATGTCGAGCAATAGATGCCCCAGCACCGTTTTGGCTGTAATGTCCAGCACCAACACCATAAACCAGCATCCGCATCGTAGGGCATGGCCGAACCAACATGTTGGGTGTTCCGCAGGTATTCCCGAAGCGTGGCATAAC
>CAIXPZ010000164.1 GCA_903921455.1 uncultured Verrucomicrobia subdivision 3 bacterium
GCGCCCTGGTGGCCCTCCGTAAGGAGGGCGGACCGGAAGGACGGGCAGTGCGCCCTGATGCCCGTCCGGAAGGACCGTGCGCCAGCACCTAGCCCCGCTTCATCCGCGGCGCGAGCGCACCCTTGGGGCGATCCCTGAATCAATTGCGGTTAGCAGGGCGACGGATACGTTTTTGGGAGGGACTACAACGCGATTTAGTGACACTAAATCGCGTTATAGAGCGACAGGATTGCTTTGTAGTGCCACTAGAACGCTTTGTAGTGCCACTAAATTGCTCTATAGAGACACTAGAACGCTTTGTAGAGCGACTAAATCGCGTTGTAGTGCCACTCAATCGCGATATAGTGTCACTAAATTACGATTTAGGACGATGCCCTCCGACCGAAGAGTGACGAAAACAGGCAAAAAGGCCTATTTTTGGCGGAAATGGGGGGAGGTGTCGAAAATATTGACAATCTTGAGCCTGCGACGCAGCAAAAACATTAGCCAAGACCCGGAGAGATGGCTGAGGTTTTCCGTCGTCCCGCTGGGACGAGGAATTTCCTGACGGCACACTCGGCGTTGAAACGCCGGGCTATTGTCGGGGGGGCCCTTTGGGACGAAACAAGACGGGCGCTTGGGTGCGGGCCAGCCAGCGATGGACGGCAGCCTAAAATCCGCTCGACACGGCGGCGGGGCGGGAATAAGGTCAAAAGCATGACTGCGTTAGGGCAACAGCGCGACCCGGCTTCAGGACTTGAGCCGGACGATTCCGAACGCAGCCTTGGTCGGGAACGCTTTCGGGGTCATAATTTCACCATCTGCAACAACCACCGGCAGAAACTCAACCAAAACCCGGATTTAATGAAAATGCCATATCCTCACTTTTCGCGTCCGAAGAACTGTTAGGCATCAGGAGCGCCAGTGATTACTAACCAACAAATCCGGCTCTACAACGAATCCATTCACTGTCTCGAAGGCAGGGGCGCGCCTCAAGATTCAGAGAAGTCATTCGCTCTGAATGCACAGGCGGCACACGCGGGATACCGTGATGCTATTTTGGCGATGGGGTGGTATTATCTCGGAGGAGTTGGTGTTCCGCAGGATTACGAAAAGGCCGAAAAGTGGTATCGGAAGTCAGCACGACATGGAGAGCCGAAGGCTATGTTTAGTTTGGGACGCATTTTTTACACGAAGCAGGATTATACGGAGTCGCTCATTTGGTTCAGCCGAGCTGCAGAAGCGGGTCACCAGCGTTCACTTTATTGGATTGGCAGACATCATTGGTATGGGCAGAGTGTCCCCCAAGACAGAAAAGAGGCGATGAGGCTTTTTCATCTTGCAGCGAACAAGAAAGTCGTCGCTGCGAGACGAGTTTTGAAGTTTTTATCTCGACGAAAATATGCTGATGCCTAATCGACAAAGGATTGAAATGACCGGAGCGCAGCGGAGCGTCATTTCAATCCGCTGTTGAACCAGCCCGTCGAAGTTACTGAAGCCCTCCTCCCTGCCTTTGGCTTTTGCCGTCGTTCCCTGACTTGGTTGAGCGCACTTACCCTTACCACCCGTGCTTTGCGGCTGGCGACATACTGTTTCGCTTGCTCGTGATCCGATCCCCGGCGTTTTCAGGCTGGGGCGAGCGGCTGGATTTTTGCGGCTCGACAGTTTTCGGCGGGCGCAGTATGTATGTCCTCATGGCGTCTGTTTTCCTAATGTCTGTGGTTTGGGGCGTGAGTCCCACAACCTGTGGCTCGGCACCGTTCACGCGGTGCAACCCACGTTTAACTCGAAGAGCAGACACCTTATTCACTTTCATCGCCAGCCATACTGTCTAGGCATCTCTCGCTGCATGAAAATCAGAGCGTCATTATTTCTTGTCGCACTGGCGATTGCTCTTGCTGGTTGCGCCAGCCATAAGCCCGACACCGATGTTTCGTTGTCGGAGCTACCAAACGCCCAGACAGGCCACTACAAGGTAGCGCCGTATTTGCGAGCGGCTGTCGCTTTGCAGTCAGTTGGCCAGGCGGCAGCTTTGGAGCGACTGCACGCGATGGCGCAGAATCGAGATGCAGATGCGCGAGTCATCATTTTGTGCCGGATGCTTTTCACGCCACGACCGGGTTCTGATTTCAGACGCCCACGGATTGGAGCCGCATCGTTTTTCGGCGGCACGGATTACTCCGATTGGCCTTTTGAGCCGATTGAGTTGGTGGACGGCGTTCCTTTTCTTATCACGCGAGGATATATGCTCGGCGGTCTAGCAGAGCTAGACGAGTGGTATCTTGGTTATTGCGAGAAGAGTTGCGACTGGTCATCTTTTCGTTACACCATCAAGAGCGAATCACAGAAGCAGGACGCTCTGAGCCAGCTTCTCGCGTCACCAAAGTGGAAGACGCCACTGGACACAAACGAGAGGCAGTTTTTTAGTGACCAGATCCAGTGATTATGACCGAGATGCCTAACCAGTCGCGAGCCCGTGTGAAAACTATTTAGGTTGGTGACTAAGTAAGTTGATTTGTTAGTTAGCAAGGTGACCGGCGATGGGTTTTCTAACTATGCTTGGTTGGAACTGTTCCGGTGGCAGGGTGAGTCAGGGAAGATCATCGGACAGGGAGTCAGCTTGATTCGCGGGCAGGCATCGCCGCCCGGCTTTCAGGTCACCGCCAGCAGCAATTTGCCGTGCCGCTCGCAGCTGGGGCCGGCTTTTGGTTTGAACGAGCGGAGGCCGGAAATTATCCCATGCTCAATCCCCAGCGCCAGCGGCGCGGTATATTTGTAGCATACCATTCCCAAAAGAATTTTCAGCCCCGTGAGGGGCGACATCGGTGGGGATATGCCGCTCCTAGCGGAGCTGGGAAATCAATTCTTGGCCGGGTTCTACAATTATGCCGCGCCTACGGCGCTTAAAATACGCTCGACACGGCGGCGGGGCGGGAATAAGGTCGAAAACTGACAGGTTTAGCCATGGATCCAACCATACGACCAGATTCGGCGGAGACCAAGCCCGACGAGCGGCCAGCTTTTGACCGAGAGAGAGTTGCTCGCGTGCTCACTTGGCTGGGCATTCTCCTGCTTGGCATCGCGTTGGTATTTGCCGGGAAGTTTCTAGCTCAGCATTATTTAAGATGAGCACACCACACACAATCTACAGGTCGAAGATTGGTTCACATCTCAGCTATCCCGTGAAGTTCTCCGAAATCTGCGACTCACTTGCTCTAGCTATGGAGCAGCTTGGGATTGGGCACCAGCTTCTCTTTGGGTGCGGTATTTCTAAATTCAGCCGATTGCATGCTCAATGACCTAAATAGTTCTGGACAAGATGGAAAGCCCTAAGGAACCGCTGATTTAATCGGCGTTCGTAATTTTGCCTGAATTTCGACTCACCAGGATGGTGCAGGAACAATTTTGATTTCAGGGGAAGGTGTTTTAACCCTCCGTAGGTAGTTGAAGCTTTCGCATGTTGATTAAA
>CAIXPZ010000165.1 GCA_903921455.1 uncultured Verrucomicrobia subdivision 3 bacterium
AGGCGCAGGCGTTTCGGCGGCGCGGGATTCACAAAATCAGACCGGCGTCAGGCGCTTGCGGCCGTTGCGGCGGCGGTTGGCGAGGGTGGCCTTGCCGCTCTTGGTAGAGTTGCGGTTGAGGAACCCGTGCTGGCGTTTCCGGCGGATCTTCGACGGTTGATACTGGCGTTTCATATAATTAAATCAATTGTGACCGGCGCAAAAACCGGAGCGTGGGAGAATAGCAGTGACCGGCCTTGTGTCAAGAAAGGCTTCATCGTTGACGCGGTGAAGGCGGCGCAGGCAGCGGCCGAGGGCTGAAGACATTTCGACTTTCCGGCTCAAGCCTTTTAAGTTTTGGCTGGAACTTAAAAATTGAATTTCATTTCCATTAGGACGTTCCCCGATTTCCAGCAAGTGGTGGTTTTGCCGGGGCGTCGAGGCATTGCCGAATTAACTGTGCCATTTTTCCAATCGAGTAGGGCTTGGCCATGAAGTTGGTGCCTTCGACCAGCGAAATATCCTTGCCCGCCATGTCCGGGCTGTAACCGCTGGTGAAGATGACTTTCAATCCCGGCTTTTGGGCCAGAAGAAGTTCGGCCAGTTCGCCGCCGAGGATGCCTTCCGGCATGATCAGGTCCGTCACGAGCAGGTCAACTTCCTGGTTAGCAGTTTCCCACACTTCGAGGGCGTGGCGACCGGAGCGGGCGGTCAGAACTTTGTAGCCTTGAAACGTCAAGAGTTCGGCAAACATCTCGCGCAAGGGTTCTTCATCCTCGGCCACTAGGATGGTTTCGTTTCCCCGTCGCAGTTCGCCATCGTCAACTTTCGCCTGCTTCTCGGCGGGTTGTTGGCTGGTTGGAAAATAAAGTTTGAAGGTTGTGCCCCGGCCGGGCTGGCTTTCAACGTCCAGCCAGCCTTTGTGTTGCCGGACAATGCCCAGCACGGTGGCCAGTCCTAGCCCAGTGCCTTTGCCGGGCGCCTTGGTCGTGAAGAACGGCTCAAAAATTCGGTTGAGAATTTGCGTATCCATCCCGCAGCCGGTATCCGTCAAGGTCAGGCAAACAAATTCGCCGTGGCGATCTTCCGGATCCATGGGCGTGGCCGGACGATGCACCGGGGCAAGCGCGGTGGTGATGCGAATCTGGCCGCCGTCCGGCATGGCATCGCGAGCGTTGATGGAGAGGTTCATCACCACCTGCTCGATCATGCCGTCGTCGGCCTGGATGGCGGGCAAATTTAATCCCGGCTGAAAATTAAGCTGGATGCACTCGCCCGTCAGCCGTTCCATCATCGCGAGGGAATTGGCCAGCGTTTCATTGAGGTCAATGTCGCGGAACTGCGTCACCTGCTTCCGGCTGAAGATGAGCAGTTGACGCACCAAGGCGGCGGCGCGCTTGCTGGCGATGAGAACCTGGTTAATTGATTTCGCACAGGGGTCTTCTTCCGGCAGACGCATTTGAATCAGTCCGGAATGTCCTTGGATGACGGTCAGAATGTTATTGAAGTCATGCGCCACGCCGGCGGCCAGTTGGCCGATGCCTTCCATCTTTTGCGCCTGAAGCAGTTGGCGTTCGAGCAACAGCCGCTCGGAAATGTCCTGTGCCAGCAGCAGCGCGTGCGGCTGTCCGCCCAACGACATTGGAATCAGCGATACCAGCACGTCGCGGACGGCTCCGGATTGGTTGCGAACCTTGGTGCTCACGTCCCGCACCTCCTCGTTTGTGGCCAGCCGTGCAAACCATTCTTCCACCAATTCAGGTTGTTCCCAAAGCAGATGTTCATTTGAAACGCTGCCCACCAACTGTTCCCGGCTGCATCCCGTTAGCGCGACGAGCCGTTCGTTCACATCCACAAACCGCCGTTCGTTCAAGGTCAAGATGCCACTGGAAATCGGACTGGAATGAAAGGCTTTGGAAAACCGCTCCTCGGTGGCCGTCAGCGAGGCGTTCGCCTGCGACAGCTCTGCCGTCCGCCGCTCCACCATGGCTTCAAGTTCGGCCAACTGGTAATTGGCCTGAATACTGAGCAGCCATTTCTTCGTCAGCGCGTGCGCCAACTGCTGGACCTCCACATTGTCAAACGGCTTCTTGAGCACGAGCAAATTGTCCGGCTGGCCGACTTTGAGCCGCAGTTCTTCCCACGAATAATCGGAATAGGCGGTGCAAACGACAATCTGGAGCTGCGGAAAAACTTCCCAGATGCGTGAAATAGTTTCCACGCCGTCCCAGCCCGGCGGCATCCGCACATCCACAAAAGCCATCGCGTAAGGCCGGTTCTCCGCCAGCGACTGCTTCACCATCGCCAGTCCTTCCTTGCCTTGGTAGGCCGAGTCCAATTCGAAACTGATGGTCTCGATGGACGGCTGGAATTCGTCAAACAGCGCCTCTTCCATTCCTTTCAGCTCGGCGGCACCGACATTGGTGGGGCAGAGGATTTTCCTGAAGTCGGCGTGGATGGACGGATTGTCGTCAATGATCAGGATGCGGTGGTTAGGCTTGAAATCAGGGGTGTTCATGAGGTTCCTTCCTTGGCAATGTTTTCATCCCGGCGAATGATTTTGGCCGCCGGCAATTCCAAAATAAAAGCGGCACCCAAACCGATGCCATCGCTATGGGCCATGAGGCTGCCGCCCATTTCCTTGGCCGCATTGGCGCAACTGTGCAGGCCGAAGCCGTGGCCGTCTTTCTTGGTCGTGAAACCGTGGGTGAATATTTTGACCAGATTTTCCGGGGCGATGCCCACGCCGCTGTCGCTGATGGTGATCGTTACCCGGTCGGGTGCCACCGGTTCGACCCGGATGACCAAGCGCTTTTCATTCGTGGGTTGCGCATCCATGGCATACTTCGCGTTGCTGATCAGGTTGATCAGGATTTGCAACGCCTTGTGCCGGTCCACAAACACGGGCGGCGTGGCCTCGTCAAATTCCCGGACCACCTCGATGCGGTGGCGTTCAAAGGCCGCCGCGTTGATCCGCAAGGCGTCTTCGGTCAATTCCCCAGTGGACAGATTTTCGTAGGCGCCGGACGTTTTGGCAAAATTTTGCTGCATCGCCACAATCTCCTTGATGTGCTCGATGTGCTTGGCCACGGAATTGATTTCCGCGATTAATTCCACCTGCTCGGCGGCCAAATGATTGGTGGCCGTGATGAGATAATCCGGCACGAGCTTGCCTTTCGGATCGCTCGTCAGGTATTCGGCGAGCTGCGCGCGGTGTTCGTGCAGCATGGCGGCCGCGCGGCGCAGGTTGGTGACCTTGGATTGTTTCAAGCGCTCGCCGACCAGCGTGGCGGATACGCTGACGCTGTTGAGCACGTTGCCGACATTGTGCAACACTCCGGTGGCCACTTCGGCCATGCCCGCCATGCGGGAGGACTCCAGCAGGCGGCTGTTCAAGCGCGCGAGTTCCTCGTCCGCCGTTTTTTGGGCGGTGATGTCGAGAAAAATGCCGCGCATGGCGGAGGCTTTGCCCTGCTCGGCCATCACCGAGCCGCTTTCGCGAATCCAAACCACGCGCTCATCCGCCGCCAGCATCCGGTATTCGCAAGTGTAAGGGCGGCCGACGCGGGCATATTCCTGGCGCAGTTGAACCGTCTTGGCCCGGTCTTCCGGATGCAAATGATCCTGCCAGAAGTCGGCGTTCGCCAGCCATTCATCCGGAGCAAATCCCAGGAGGCGCAGGCACTGCCGGCTGACGAAAGAAAACCGGAATTTTTCCGGATCACAGGTCCAGACAATGCCGTCAATCGAATTGATCAACACCTGCATCCGCTGCTGCGACACGCTGAGCGCGGCGTCCTGGGTCTGGATGCGGTCGAGCATCTCGTTGAAGGACTCCGTGAGCTGGCCCAGCTCGTCGCCACGGCTGCTGACGGTCGCGCGCACGGCGTAATTTTTTTCCCGGCCAATGGTCTTGGCGGTTTCGGCCAGGTGCAAAATGGGATCGGTGATGACGCGCTGAAATTTTCCGGAAAGAAAAATTCCCAGACTGATGGACAGAACCGCGATGTCCAAAATCACGAACCCGTAAAATTCGAGCAGTTTCAAAAACGTCCGATGGAAGTTTGCGCGCAGGTAAAGTGTGCCAACCAGTTTCTTGTCCAGAATCACGGGTTGGGTGAGAAGCAGCTCGCCGCCGGAGAAACGCGACGCGCGCGGCGGTGGGAACATGGCCCATGCGCCGCCAGCTTCCGGCTTGCCAAACTGCGCGAACAAAGCGCCGTCGGTCGTCACCAGCGTGGCTGACACCACGGTCGGCACGGCCTTGAGGGAACCCACCACTTCCGCGCCGCCCGGAGCGTCCTTGAAGGCCAGCGCGGCGGTGCTGTTGTTGGCGATGACGACCGCCAGCGTTTCGGTATCGCTTTGAAAACTGGAGCGAAAGTTTAGAATCTGGAAGGTGAAGAGCACCGCGATGGCCACGAGCAGAATCGTGCCAACGATGACCAGGGTCATCAGCAGCATTTTCCGCTGAATGGGCAGGTCGCGAAATGATTTCATGGGTTGATTGATTTCATGGGTTTTAATTGGGCTTCACCACACGCACCGCCAGCTTCAGGAGCTTGGAGCTGATTTGCAGGCCGGCCTCCTTGGCCGCCGTCACATTGATTTCCAATTTCACTTTTTCATCCACCAGCACAAAGTTGACCATGCCGCCCTGGTCCAGAAATCCGCTGTCATCGCCCACGGTCAGAACGTGGCTGCCCTTGAGTTTTTGCAGCAGCGCGGGCAGATGCTCTTTTTCGTTGCGGCAGATGAAGAGTATCTGGCAGCTTTGCAAATCATCGCCGGGGTTCAGCCGCTTGATGACCAGCGGATGATGATTCACAATCTCGCCTTTGATCAGAACGTCCAGTGTATTGCCAAAAGGATCATCGCCCACAATGCCAATGACAATCGGGGCGTCCGCCGAGGCGAAGGTATTGGTTGGCCAGTCAGTGAACTTGGTGAAGTTGTAAAGGTAAACGGCCTTGACCTGATAATCCGGCACCTTCGGCGTTTCCTGCGCCAGCGCCAGCCCGCCGCACGTCAGCCAGAGACAGAAATATCCCAACAGGCGACTGCCAAGACGGCTGCGATGCGATTTCTGTTGAACAGAAAATTGACCGCTCAGCTTGATGTCGTCGTCTTTCACGATGGTTGGCAAGTGACGCATCAAGCGGTTAGAATCGGTAGGTCATCTTTATCTGGAAGGCGCGCCCGTCCTGCGGAATTTGCGACTGCAGATGATCTCGCGAGGAAGGATCGGAGTGGGCGGCGTTCAGCAGGTTGTAGAGGCTGACGGAAAATTCCAGATTCTTGAGGAGATTCCGGCTGTAAAGGGTGGCATTGATGATGCCGCAGCTCGGGATGGTCGGCCCCATGATGGTTCTGGCCAGGGAATCGGTATAAACTGTTTCACGGCTGTCGGTAAATTGATATTCCAAGCCCGCAAAAATTTTTCCCGGCAGCAGCGGCACGCTGAGATTTAACTTGAGCAGGTTTTCGGGTGAGTCGGGAAAATCAAATCCCCCGGACCGGTTTTCGGTTTTCTGCAAGGTGTAGCTGGCGCGGGCGAGCACGCCGTTGGTCCAATGTCCTTCCAGGGCCAGCTCCAGGCCCTGCGCGGCGGCGTTGACGTTTTGGTAGCCGCCGTTCTGAAAAATAATAAGATTGTCCATCTGATTGTAATATCCCGAGAGCGATGAGCGCAGGTGCGGCCCGATTCCCTGTTCATAGACCAGCTCGGCGGACCGAATCTGTTCGGGCAGGATGTTCTTGAATTGATTGTTCACCTGCTCCAGAAAATTGGGGTCGCGGAAAGCCGTGCCGTAAATGGCCTTGAAGGTGGATTGCTGCAACGGCGTGTAAATCAAAGCCAACCGCGGGCTGTAAGAGGAATTAAAATCACCGTATTGATCGTAGCGCACCCCGGCATTCAAGTGCAGGTCGCTGCGCAGGGCGAAATCACCTTGCGTAAAAAATCCATAACTTTGCCGGCTGGCATTCTTCGTCACATTGTTGCCGGGATAAATATTTTGATCATACTGGCTGAAGTCATCCCGGTATTCCGCGCCCACGCTAATCGTATGCTTGTCCCAAAACTTTTTGCTCAATTGCAGTTCTGCGCCCAACCATTCGCCGCCGGAATTTTCCTGGCTCATCAGCACATTCGGTTCCCCCAGAGGACTGCCGGTATTGATTTGGTTCTGGTCGTAATAGAGGCGGGCGGTCAAATCCACATCCTTGGGCAGTTCGTGGGTAAATTTCAAATCCGCATAGCTGCGCTCCTGCACAATTTTGGAGCGGGAATCATTGAACGTCACCGGGATCGGGGCGGTGGGATCGGTGTGCCCGCGGTTGATATAGGCACCTTCCAATATTAACTCCGCATAGCTGATCGAGCCGAAAACACTTTCGGAGGAATCGCCATTCATGTTTTGCGCCACGCCGTGATTTTGCGCCGGGGTATTAAATTCCTTGTAGAACAGTTGATCCGGGCCGTCGCTTTGGTGATAGGAACCAGAGAGGAGAAACGCCACCCCGTTGGTGAACGACTTGCCGACCGAGACCCGAACATTGTAAGTGTTGAACGAACCGTAATCCCCGGCAGCTTCAAAGCCGTCCACTTTGCGGGTCACGACATTGATGACGCCGAAGAAAGCATTGTTGCCATAAAGCACCGAGCCGGGTCCGCGAATGACTTCAACGTGGTCAATCAGATCAACATCTAAAATGAAGTCGGTGCCAAGGGCCGCACTGTCGTTGATGTTGTTGTTGACGCGGTGGCCGTCAACGAGCAGCAGGATGCGGCTGTTAAAATCGCCCAGACTCACGCCTCTGGTTCCGAGAAACGCATAATTGCGGTCATTGGAAACATAGAATCCCTGCAAGCTTTGCAAGATGTCCGCCAGCGTCCGATAACCGTATCGCTTAATTTCTTCAGCCGTAACAATTGAAATGGAAGAAGGTGCTTCCGTGGTTTTTTGCTCGAACCCTGACGCGGCGACCACGGTATTGACTTGAACTTCCCCCAGATCCTCCAAGCTCATGGATTTCAGCGCCGACAAGTCGGTAGATTTGTCGGCCGACCAAGCCATGCCGGAGAACCAAATCAGCACAAGACCGAGGACACCTGTCTTAAATATTTGATTTAAGTGCATGTGTGCGGCATGGCTTGTTTTTGATGAGGCTCAACTTGTGTTCCAACAGGAATGTCATTCTTGGACGGATTTGAGTTTATGTTTTATCCTGTTCCTTGTCCACCCGAAGCGCAAAAGGAACTACTTTACGGAAATTGGCATGAACAACAATACAACGCGAAAGCGCTGAGTCACGCCGGGCTTAGACGGCCTAAAAACAGCACTATTTACGCCAATTGTAAACGGCGGTTGAAAAGTGCGGCGGGTGGCGCTCGAAAAGTGCCTCACCTTCCGAGCAAAGGGAACTGGATTTTCAGGTCTCCGTCAAGCTG
>CAIXPZ010000166.1 GCA_903921455.1 uncultured Verrucomicrobia subdivision 3 bacterium
CCTACAAAAATATGTATTTCACCGGCGACGGTTGCCGCGTGGATGCCGACGGAGATTATTGGCTGATGGGTCGCGTGGATGATGTCGTCAATGTTTCCGGCCATCGCATCGGCACCGCCGAAGTGGAAAGCGCGCTCGTGAGTCATCCGCTGGTGGCCGAGGCCGCCGTCGCGCCGATGCCACACGACATCAAAGGTCAGGCGCTCTATGCGTTCGTTACGTTGAAAGACGGCGTGGCCGAAAGCGAAGAGTTAAAGAAGAACATCGCCGCGCACGTCCGCAAGGAGATTGGCGCGATTGCCGTGCCGGATAAAATCCAGTTCGCGCCCGGCCTGCCGAAGACGCGTTCCGGCAAAATCATGCGCCGCATCCTCCGCAAGATTGCCGAGAACCAGACCGAGCAGATTGGCGACACCTCCACGCTCGCCGACCCCGGCGTGGTGGACGCCCTCGTCAAAGGGAAGCAGTAAGCCCGGCACGCCGCCAACCACGCTAATCTCGGCACCATTGCCGGCAAGAATTCCACGGCTGCCAGCAGTCCCGGCACCATTGCCGGCAAAATTTCCACGGCTGCCGGCAATCTCGTGACCAGAGACGGGACAAACGGCTAAAAATGCGGAAAAACACGTCCCGCCCGCCGGAAATGGTCAAAAAGAGACAGTTGGCGGGAGGGGCATGGCGGCGGCACCTGGCCACCGGCTCCCCGGAATCCTGAAAGGATTTTAGCCATCAGCCCAGGGTTGGAGCGCAGCGACTACCCTGGGAAAACGATTCGATGAATCATCTACCCTGAAAGGGTTGAACCGTTCCGGGGCAGACGTGATGCAACCCCGTTGGGATTGGCGAGCGATTCCAGATTGTCGCCGCAATAAACGACGCGGGTGTCGAGGAGGGAACTGGCGCGTAGCCGCGTTGGTGACAACGCGGAGATTTCGTAGGCGGCGATGGTTTTCCGCGCCTTCACAGGCGCGGCTACGGGGGCGGACGCGGAAATCTTTTTCGCCATGCGCGGAGATTGAAGAAGCGGAGGGTTGCCGTCAATTCACAGCGCGGTAGCCGTGACCACGGCGGCCAGACCTTTCCCACACGTTGTCACACAATTGTAACCTGACTGACATTTATCCGTCACCGGACTGTCACATCTTGTCCGCGTTTTCCGATTACTAACAACATGAAGACCTACACAAAAAACACTACCAAACTCGCACTCTGCGCCGGGGCCGCCGCCCTGGCCGCATTCACCCCCCAAGCCCACGCGCAATCCTCGGATGCGCTGATTGACAAGCTGGTGGATAAAGGCGTCCTGACCGTGGACGAAGCCAAAGATCTCCGCGTGGAAGCGGACAAGGATTTCAAGACCGCGCTCCAGGCCAAGACCGGCATGCCGGACTGGGTGAATGGCTACAAACTCAGCGGCGACCTGCGCGGCCGCTTTGAACAGTTTTCCAGCGACAACGCCGGGCTGGTGGACCGGACGCGCCTGCGTTACCGCCTGCGCGTCGGTTTGACGGTGAACATGATGGATAACCTGGAAGCGGGTTTCAAACTCGGCAGCGGCGACGCCAAAGGCGTGGGCAGTCAGGCGGCGGCGGGCAACGCCGTTTCCGGCAACACGACCATGCAGGATAATTTCACCAGCAAGATGGTTTATATTGATGCGGCCTACGGGAAATGGACGATGGTCAATTCCGGCGACTGGCTGCTCTCCGCCACGGTGGGCAAGATGGACAATCCGTTTAACTTCACGCCGATGGTGTTCGATCCCGACCTGATGCCGGAAGGCGCGGCGTTGCAAGGCGGCTACACCATCAATGACCGGCACAGCATCGCCGCCACCGGCGCGGCGTTTGTGCTGGATGAAGAAACTGGCTCCACGCAGGACCCGTTCATGTATGGCGGCCAGATCATGCTAAATTCCAAGTGGACGGACAAATGGGCGAGCAGCGTGGGCGTGGGCGCTTTCAATATTGTCAGCACCAAGGCGCTGACCACGGCCAATGTGCCCTATGTCAACCAGGGCAACACGCGTTTCACTGCGGGTGGCAGCACGTTCTTGAAATATCATTACTCGCCGCTGATCGCCGACGCGAGCGTGACCTACACGGCGGATACTTTCCCGCTTTACGCCGGCACGTTCCCCATCAAGCTGCAGGGTGAATACATGAACAACACCGGCGCCGCCCGGAACAACAACGCCTTCTGGGCGGGCATCACTTTCGGCAAATCCGGCACCAAGAAGACCTGGGATTTGTCCTACCGCTACGAGTATCTCCAGGCCGACGCGTGGTATGACCAGTTGGTGGACGACGACAACGGCGCTTTCTACGCCACCGGCACCGTCGGCTACTTCGGCGGCACCAACGTCAAGGGCCACTTGATTAAGGCGACCTATTCCTTCACCGACTCGCTCACGTTCACGGTCTCCTGCTTCGTCAACGACCTAATCAACCCGCCGCTGCAAAAGACCTCGGGCACCAAGGTTGACCTCGCGAGCAGCTCCATTCACTTGATGGCCGACCTCATGTGGAAATTCTAAACGTCACCAAAACGTAACGAACATTATCAAATTAATTCTGTCATAATTCATCGTATGAAAAAAACATTGTTCATCCTCGCCCTTACAGCGGCCACCGGGATTTCCGCGCTGGCCGGCAACATCACCGTCAAAGGCTCCGACACCCTCGTCATCCTCGCCCAGAAATGGGCCGAGGTTTACATGGGCCAGCACGCCGACACCAAGATTCAGGTCTCCGGTGGCGGTTCCGGCATCGGCCTCGCCGCCCTGCAGAGCCAGACCACTGACCTCTGCGAC
>CAIXPZ010000167.1 GCA_903921455.1 uncultured Verrucomicrobia subdivision 3 bacterium
CACCCCGGGGTTGAACTGCTGGATTCGGTCTTGCGTTTCAGAATTTGGCGGCGTATTCGTTTCATAGGTATGTTTAAGCTTGGTTGTTTTACCGACACCGATAGTTGTCGCCCATTGCGCCAACTTCTTCAACCTGCCTTCTTTTTTCGTTAGACCACATGCGCATATCCGCGGCACAATTCATAATTTTGCTATCTGTCGGAGTGTTTTGCGGATGTAGTTCACGCGTCGTTAGCCAGCACGGGGTACCAGCGGAGCGACCAGCGATTGTCATTTCCCAAGCCCCAGATTATCCAATGCCAGGTCGTGATTCTGAGTTTCACGGTGGCTTGGTTGTTAAGTTCTGGCGGAGCGGTTACATGATTCGCGCTACACGGCTTGATACCGTTGGCAAAGATTATGTTGAGGGTTTTGTTCCGCAAGCGTCATGCGACAAGTTTTTCGCTTCGCTTGGCGGGAGCGCAGCCATGCATCTCCCGATTGGTGGAGGCATTCCGGTTGACGCTGCCAGTGAGAGCATTACAGTTCGGTGGGACGGGAGGACCTCGCAGTGGGCGCGGCTATTGCCGGACAAGCAGTCAGCATGGAGCGAGTTTGAGTCACGGCTAATGAGCTTGCCTTTGTCCGATTGTCACAAATTGGATTTGAAGACTGTCGAAAGCATGAAGTGGAATGAGTGAGATTTTACCTATGTGGTCTAACAAGTCGAGAGGCCGGTTGGCGGACATTGGCCGTCGGCCATGGGGCTCTGCTTATTACGTTGGCCAATTTGAATAATATGAATGATTACTCAGACAAAGAGCTTGCATGTTATCTGCTTGAATCGCGGAAAAATGGAGGCGCGTCGGGTTATTACAAGGCCGGTTGGCAGCGTTGGCTTTCGTTCGCTGTTTCACTAGCCATTCTGTTGGGGATTCTAGCGCTGATCCAATTGTGGATGGTTTTCTGGCTAGTCCTTGGCGTTTACGTTGGCATCTTAGTTAGGGACCGAACTCTTTTTAATGGCTTGCAGGCATCGTGGCCGTTTTATATCAAGGTTCTTGATTGGTCTAAGGTGGAAAAGATTGCAAATGAAGAATCATCGACCTAAAGAGTCACGCTGGAGACAGACACCCTTGCCATGACGCCACAGGACGGAAAAGAGTTGCACCGATTAGCTGATATGTTGCGCGAGATTGACGCCACTCTTCAGCGTGAGTCGCCGTTGCGTGAGGGACTCAAGAAGGCCGGTTTGGCTTTGAGCATTGCTTTTATCCATGGCCTCCGGCCAGAGATTGAGCGGCAGTTTAAGAGCCTCGGCATTCCGCTGTCAGCGGCAGAACGGGCGCGTCTCGAAATTGAAAATGGAAATCGAGGAATAAAATGAATTCCATCTTGAATAAAACAGGACCCATTTATGAAATCGAAGCTTCTCATTTCCTCTCTCGTTTTGGCGGCATTCGTCGGTGTGTGCTTTCTCGGCCAGTGGCAGACCAGACGGGCGGTTGACAGCTACATGGCCAAGTTGATGAATCCAGAGGTTCGCCGCGCCACTGCAGACTTTTCGCGCGCGGCTGGGCTTATCCAGCAGATTCATCGTGGCGACACCAACGCCGCACTCGAAGCCTTGGAGGATGAGTTGGACAGCAACATCATGCTGATTGGGGCAGTCACCGAGGCCACACCAGTTGCCGAGCGAGACAAGCAGTGGCTGAGTCGAATTCGGTGGCTACAGGATCATCGAGCGGCGCATCCTCGCAAGACTGAGTTTGCAGCCACTGACGCAGCGGTCGCTCATGTTCTTTCATTGGTTGAGACAAACCGATGACGATGCCTATGGATTATCGAAGCAAAAGCAATGGTTTGCAGACCTTCCTTGAGCATTGGTGGTTTCTTCTCATGGCTGTTGTTGCCATTCTCACGACGCAGATTCTCATGTTCTTCACGCGATTGAGCGGCACACCATGGATTTGGTGTTATGGCACCGGTTTGGCAGTCGCCGCAGTTGGTGTCTTTTTGATTTTCTACGCCAAGTTGCCGCTTTATCGGCAGCGACGTTTCTTGACATTGGGTAGCCGGGCTTTGCCGGAGAGCAGTCGGCCATTGTATCGTTGGGGTTATCGGTTCGTTTTGTTTGCAGTCTTACTGCTTTTATGTTTGTTTTTTTCGAGACCATGAAACCGTGGCCTGCCCATTCACCGGAGCCAACCGCCGTGAGCCGGCGGGGGCAATGCTGGTAAACTTAGGACAGCATTCAGACGTTTATGAAATCGGATGACCAGAAGCCAGAGCCGAAGTCTGCGGGGTTCAGGATGCCGCCGCGTCCGCCGATCCGCGTTGCGGTTGGTTTGGATTCCGGCGGCGATGAGCCAGACCAACCGAAGCGACCGAAGAAAGATACGGTCAGGATTCATTTGCCGCCCAAGCCGACAGCCGTCCCGACGATTCGGTTGCCCGGCGGCGGCACAGCAGGCACTAAATGAAAGTTAATGACTTTATGATGTCTAGCTATCCGCTAAAACCAACTGCTGCGAGTCGGCGGGGGGCTGCTTTCCACGTTAGGCGTCGTCAGCGCGTATGATAAATATCCCAATCTTGTGGCTGATTCACGCAGGTATTACTGCCGTTCTTTTAGCGCCCATTGTTTATTTGGGTCGGAAGCGAGTTCATTGGCGCAGATGCGAGTTGCTTGTCTTTGTTATTCCCTTTGGTGTATGGCTTGCTTTGTGCAGCACAGGAATTGTTAACAAGTCGGAGGCAAACTCATTTGAGCCGGTGATTTTGAGTTTAGCGGTGTCGATAGCTGCACTGATCCGATTAGCCATTGGCACACGGATTTCAGAGAATGTATGTATCGCCAGTTTGATTGCTGCGGTGAGTGCGGTAGCCTCTGGTGTATATTTCTTTATCCCAGGTTTGCCAGAATGATGATGCCCAACCATCCGCCAAAACAACCGCCGCGCGTCGGCGGGGTCTCTCCTTCCCACTTTAGGCGGCATAGCGCACCGTGCCATGAAGATTCTATACGATGAGATGTCGCGCAGGTTTCCTGAGGTTCGCAGCAGCTTCAGCGAGGGCGACGAGGAGCTTCCATATTTGGTTATGGGTTATTTGGCTGATTGGCTCAAGACACTCCCCATGGAAGCTTTGACACCCGAGCTTATTGGGAGACTCGTAGCATTTACCAAGTGGTGCGAGGAGCAGCCACGCGGCAAGGATGCCGGCGATGATTTGCTCACGATCATGTGCGTCGGTTTTTACGAGCATCTTTTTGATTCGGACATTACCCGATCTTTATTGCCGAGTCTTATTCCACGCGAGAGCATGGTCGCTGGCGCGGATTATTTTCGTTCTTGGGTCGGAGCAGACAATTATGATAAGGCTTTAAGATGTTATGACCATGTGGCCTAACCATTCACCAAAACCAACCGCCGCTAGCCGGCGAGGGAAAGGATTTGTAAAATAGGCCGCTCAGCCATGCTATGCCAAAACATCCATCAAAATTGAAAGACATCGTTGCCCGTTCGATCACCCTTAAGGACACGAAAGGCAAGACGCGGATTTACATGGGAGTCACTGGCGAGCCGCCTCACTCCTCGATTTGCCTCTTCGGTGATAGAGAGCGTTCCATTGAGATTTCTGCCGACCCGGAAGGCGGGCTGCACGCCAGTTTTCGTGACGGCAGTGGCAAGATTGTTGCCGGACTCGGGATTTCCTCCGACGACCGTGTTGGGCTTTATCTTCATGACCATCGCACCGGCACACGGACAGAGTTGGGTTCGGATTCGGACGATGGCTCACACCAGATCACCCTGCACCATCAGGGGAAAATACGCTGGACCACAAAAAAGAAGTTGCGACCCAAGAAAACAGCCCAACCATCCGCCAAAACCAATCGCCGCGCGTCGGCGGGGTCTATGCTTTCCGCGTTAGGCAGCATGACAACCGACGCACAAGTTAAGGACGCTGCGCTCGAATATATGGCGACGGTGAACGGCTATTGGAGAAAGGTAGCGATGGTTTATGCCAAAGTGACAGAGGCTTTGGGATCGGAGTTTCCCGAGGGCGAGGCTAGACACGAGTTGTTTGATAGATGCATTGAGGCTCTAGTGCATGACGGTCGATTAGTTGCCAAGGGAGACATCAAGCAGTGGAGGTTTAGCGAAGTGAGGCTGCCATGACCATGCTGCCCAACCATCCGCCGCAAGTTGGCGGGGTCTCTGCTTCCCACTTTAGGTGGCATAGCGCTTTATGAAATTACTACTCACTATTGGTTTCGCATTTGTGGCAGTTGTCGTTTTCATTATCGGACTCGCGCCCGGTGAGCATTTTTTATCTTCTCCGAACACCGAGTCTCATGTTCTCATTGGTGAGGCACGGCTGGCCACATGGATCACAGGATTGTGTGAGTTTATCTTGGGAGCAGCCGTCATTGCAGCTTGGTTTAGATTTTTCAGGCGGAAACCGAGGAATGAGAAATGAGCGTTCAGCCGCGCAAGCGCAAAGCCAAGTTCAAGGTATTCGGCGGACGCTGTCCGGAGTGTGGCAGCGCGGATACCCATTTGGATTTGACCGCCGCTGAGAATTTAAAGCGGGTGCCATTATCAGCCCTCACGAGCAGCCTTTTACCGGGCATGGGCACTCCGGTGCGGATGCGCTGCGCGCAATGCCAAGCAACGTTTCTAGGGTGAGCTGGTAAAAGGGCGGTCCCCTTTGTCTTTGCCTCGAATTCGGTTTCCGCTGCTGTAAATCCCCAATCTCCACCGGCGTTTGCCCCGGTGCGTTCCCCCCAACGAGGCAAGGCCAGGGCTGGACAGGGGCGTCCGGATTTTCTTATTATATGCGGGTGAAGGAATTCACTACGCCCAAAGCCAAACCGGATCCCGCCGTCAAAGCGGTGGATTGGTCCAACTTCCGCGATCACATCGCCACGGCGGACCGCGACGGCCGCCGGCAATGGGTTTATCCCCGCAAGGTGGACGGGAAGTTCTTCCGCTGGCGGACGTGGTTCAGCTGGCTTCTGCTGGGCATCATGTTCGCCGGGCCGTTCATCACCATCAACGGCAATCCGCTCCTGCTGATGAACATCGTTGAGCGCAAGTTCGTGGTGCTGGGGCAGATCTTCTGGCCGCAGGACATGATTATCTTCGCGATCGCCGTGCTGCTCTTCGCGGTGAGCATCCTGATCTTCACGACGGCCTTTGGCCGGCTCTGGTGCGGCTGGGCCTGTCCCCAAACGGTGATGATGGAGATGGTCTTCCGCAAGATTGAATATCTCATCGAAGGCGACGCGCATCAGCAGCGGGAGTTGAACCAGGCGCCATGGCACGCGCTGAAGGTGTTCAAGAAGGTCACCAAGCACGCGGTCTTTTTCGGGCTTTCGTTCCTGGTGGGCAATGTGCTGCTGAGCTACATCATCGGGTGGCAGGCGCTGTCGCAAATCATCACCGATCCGCCGGCGCAGCACGTCACCGGCCTGATGTTCATGGTGGCGTTTGCGCTGTTGTTCTACGGCATCTTCGCGCGCTTCCGGGAGCAGGCGTGCACGTTCATCTGTCCCTATGGCCGGCTGCAATCGCTGTTGCTGGATGAGAATTCCATCGTGGTGGCCTATGATTACAAGCGCGGCGAAAAGCGCGGCATCCTCAAGCGGGCGCAGAAGTTCGGGGAGCGCAAGTTTGCCGGCTACGGGGATTGCGTGGCCTGCCACCAGTGTGTCTCCGTCTGCCCCACGGGCATCGACATCCGCAACGGCACCCAGATGGAATGCATCCATTGCACCGCCTGCATGGACGCCTGCGACGCGGTGATGACCAAGATCGGCAACCCCACCGGCCTCATCCGCTATGCCTCGCTCAACGGCATCGAACGCGGCCAGCGGCTCCGGCTCACGCCGCGGCTCGCGGGCTATTCCGTGGTCCTTTTTGCACTGGCCACGGTGCTGGTCTTGATGGTCTTCACCCGCGCGGATGTGGAAGCCACCGTGCTGCGCGCGCCCGGCGCGATGTTCCAGAAGATGGAGGACGGCCATTTCAGCAATCTTTACACCGTGCGCGTCGTCAATAAAACCTCGCGCGAACTTCCCGTGGAACTGCAGCTGGAAAATCTCCCCGGCCATGTGCTGGTGATGGGCGGCAAGCTCATCGTCCCGCCGCAGCGGCTGCTGGAAAATTCCGTGCTGATCGAACTGGATCCGGGCGCCATGAAATCTGGCACCACGCCGGTCATCCTCGGGGTTTATTCCAACGGCAAGAAACTCCAGACCATCAACACCGCTTTCATCGGCCCCCGTGACTAAGCCAGCATGAACGCCACCCGCAACTATTGGCCGCTCGGCATCATCGCGGCGTTCGTGCTGTTCTTCATCGGGATGACCAGCGTCATCATCATCGCGGCCACGCACCGGGATCACCTGGTCAACGCCAATTATTACGAGCAGGAATTGCGGTTCCAGACGCAGATCGACGCCGGGGCGCGGGCGGCGGCCGCCGGCGCGACGATGCAATTTGTCCCGGCCAACGACAAGTTGGTCATAACGCTGCCCGCCGCCCAGCTGGCGCAGCAGTTTTCCGGCACGGTGAACTTTGTGCGCGCCGATGAACCGAAGCTGGACCGCGAGTTCATGCTTGAACCGAAGGCGGACGGCGTGCAGACGCTGGATGTTTCCCAGCTGGCCGCCGGACCGTGGCGCGTGCGCGCGGCGTGGACGGCGGATGGCAAAACATATTTTCTCGAAGAGAAAATCACCCTGGCCGGCAAATAACCCATGGATCTCTCCCTCGCTTTTCTGCTGGGATCGCTCGGGAGCCTGCACTGCGCGGCGATGTGCGGACCGCTATTGCTCGCGCTGCCGGTGTTATCCGGCGGGGCAGGGCAGTTTGTGGCCGGCCGGCTCATCTACCAATTCGGGCGCGTGACCACTTACGCGCTGCTCGGGCTGTTCGCCGGCGGGCTCGGTCACTCCGTCGCTCTGGCCGGCTGGCAGCGCTGGTTGTCCATCACGTTCGGCGTGGCGATTCTGCTCGGCTGGCTCGTCTCCCGGAAGGTCGCCCTGTCGGCGCCGGTGGTGCGGCTGGTGGCGCAGTTGAAAGCCGCCATGTCGGTGCAGTTGCGGCGGCGAAGTGTTGCCTCCCTTGCGCTTTTGGGAATGTTGAACGGCCTGTTGCCGTGCGGGCTGGTCTATGTCGCGCTGGCCGGAGCGGTGACGCGGGGAAGCTGGGGCGGCGGCGTGATTTACATGACGGTGTTCGGACTGGGGACGTTGCCGATGATGCTGACCATTGGTTTATCCGGCCGGCTCCTGCCACTGGCCTGGCGGCTGCAACTGCGCCGGGCGATTCCGCTGGGAGTGTGCCTGCTGGCGTTCCTGCTCATTCTGCGCGGCATGGCGCTGGGAATTCCCTATGTCAGTCCGGCGCTGGTGGCCGGCGTGCCGGCCAATTGCTGCGCGCATTGAACCCCGGTGGATTACTGCGGCTGGATGACCCGGTAAAACCGGTGCGGAAACTGCGCGGCATCGGGATCGCTGAACTCCATCCGATTGGCGGGCAAGGCCACGTTCGGATCGGCGGCGGGCGCGTTCGTCTGAAGCGAAACCCAGTCGGTGAAATTCGTGGTCGCCTGCAAGATGTAGCTTTTGCCAATGAGACCGGCGATCTGCAGTTGAAAAACATTTGCGCCGGCCGCCGCCACTTTGAAACCATTCCGGTTCGCCGCATTCGCCACTGGGAATAGGGCTGCCGGATAGGTGGGATACAGCTGGCTTTGCGGGATGACGGCTTTCGCCAGCGACGGGCTGCTCCAGGCCAGCGACGCCGAGGCGGCGGCACTGTTCTCATAATACTCCAGCGTGACGGGATAAGTGTAAACGGCGGTTGAAAAGTGCGGCGGGTGGCGCTCGAAAAGTGCCTCACCTTCCGAGCAAAGGGAACTGGATTTTCAGGTCTCCGTCAAGCTGTTGATTCCGCTTCGAGGTAGAAGCAGCAGGAGGGGGAGCTTCG
>CAIXPZ010000168.1 GCA_903921455.1 uncultured Verrucomicrobia subdivision 3 bacterium
AGCTCGAATCCAATCCGTGGGACGGCGCGGCGGCGAAATACACCGTTGGCACCAAGGTCAAAGGCCAGGTGCGCAACCTCACGAGCTACGGCGCGTTTGTCGAGCTCGAAGAGGGCATTGACGGCATGGTGCACGTTTCCGACATGTCCTGGACCCGCAAGATCAATCATCCTTCCGAAATGATGAAGAAGGGCGACGTCGTGGAAGCCACCGTCCTCGAAGTGGATCGGCCGAACCAGCGCATCGCGCTCGGCATGAAGCAGCTCGAGACCGACCCGTGGTCCAACATCGAGACCCTCTACAAAGTCGGCGACCTCGTCACCGGCAAAGTCACCAAGCTCGCCAGTTTCGGCGCGTTTGTGGGCCTCCAGCACGAAATCGACGGCCTCGTCCACATCTCCCAGATCAGCGAAGAGCGCGTGGACAAGATCAAGAACGTGCTCAAGGTCGGCCAGGACGTCAGCGCCCGCGTGGTCAAAATCGACCGCAACGAACGCCGCATCGGTCTGTCCATCAAGGCCGCCAGCTACACCGACGAGCAGATCAAGGAAGAGCAGAAGATCCTCGACGCGCTCAAGCCCGGCGAAGACCTGGTTGCCCTGCAGCACGCCTTCGACGCCCTCGACGACGTCAAGATCTCGGAATAATTCCGGCAGCAACTTCAAACCGGCGGACTGGCAACAGTCCGCCGGTTTTTTGTTGGCGAAAAACAAGACTCGCCGTTCCGGTAAGTGGACAGTCGGCGGGCTTCGGCCGGCGTCGGGAAAAATCAGCCGCGTGAGGCGGCTTAGCGCGCGGCCACTGCGTTCGGGCGGGCCGCCGCCGTCTTGGCGTGTTCGCTCACGCACCCTTGAATCAGCAGCACCACAAGCAGGGTGGCAACGGCGGCGATCGAAAACACGACGATCTTCTTGAACCGCTCCTGCCGCCGCCGCTCATGGTCGGCGCGCTGCAAACAAGTCGGGATTTGAAATGGATTGGAGGTTTTCACTGGACGTGCCAGCGAACCTTTAGCACGTCGAATGCCAGCGGAAAAAATCGCTCAACGCTCCGCCGCCAGCGAGAACAGCGAGCGGTGCCGGTAATGCAGGATCTTGAACTCCGGCTCGTTGCGCACCGTGGCCACGAGGTCGAACTTGTCCTCGAACACCGGGAAAAACGCGTCGCCCGCCACCTCGCGCTTCACCACCGTCAGGTAAAGATCGGAGCACCAGGGCAGCGCCTGCTCGTAGATCTGCGCTCCGCCGGCGATGAAGAACTCCAGCGGCGAACTGGCCGGGTCCAGCTTCAGGAAATCCTTGATGATTCGCAGGTCCACCGTCGCCGCGCCGCCGACCTTGGGCAGCTCGAACTGCGTCGGCTTGTCCGGCAGGTGCATCTTGCCGCGCCCGACCCAGGCGTTGCCGAAGACGGCGGGGAAATCCTTCTGTAGTTTCCCCGGATGCCGGCTCAGCACGATGTTGATGCGGTTGGGCAGGGGCTTGCCGAGGCTTTCAAACGTCTTGCGCCCCATGATGACCACGTTGCCCGACGTCATCTGCTTGAACCACTTGAAATCCTCCGGCAGATGCCAGGGGATTTTATTCCCCGCACCGATCACGCGGTTCAGCGACATCGCGGCGATGGCCTTGAAATGTTTCATCTGGACGGACCCGAGCGTAATACTTTCGGCAGCGCCTCGGCAAGGCGCGCGTATTGCGGCAGCGAATTGTAAAGCTGGGCCGACACGCGGACCCATTGCCGGGGCGCCGCCGGCCAGGGGAAGACCGGCACTTCGATGCCATGCTGCAGTAGCAGCCGGGCCCGCAGCGGCGACTGGCCGTTGGAAATCTTCTTCGCCTCCGCCGCGCTCATATTGGGCAGCGGCACCGTCGCCAGCGAGCCGATCATCTCGTCCGGGCACGGCGGCGCCACCTGCAAGGCGTCGCACAATAAATCTCGCGCCGCCAGCGCCAGCGCGCGGTTGCGCCGCATCACCGCCGGCCAGCCGCCGGGCAGCAGCGCGCCGACCACGCGCAAGGATTCCGGCACGCTCAGCCACGCGGAGAAATCGCCCGTGCCCATCCAGCCGAATTCCAGCAGGAACCGCGAGCGGTCCCGGCGCGGCACATTGTGGCCGTGGCTGATGACCAGCGGTTGAATGGCTGGCTGCCGGTCGCGCCGCACGTAAAGCAGCGCCGCCGTCTTCGGCGTGCAGAGCCATTTGTGGCCGTTGCCGGTGTAATACGTCGCGCCCAGCTGTTTCAGGTTGAGCGGGATCATCCCGGGGGCGTGCGCGCCGTCCACGAGCGATTCGATGCCGCGCGCGTTCAGCTCGCGGATGATCGGGGCGATCGGCAGCACCAGTCCCGTGGGGCTGGTCACGTGATCCAGCAGCACCAGTCGCGTCCGCCGGGTGACGCCCGCCAGCACGGCGTCCACGGCCTGCTGCGGCGAGGCAATGGGAAAAGGGATCTTCACCAGCACCACGCGCGCGCCGGCGCGGGCGGCGACGAAATCCAGCGCGCAGCGGCAGGCGTTGTATTCGTGGTTAGTGACGAGCAGCTCATCCCCGCGCCGGAATTGCAGCGAACGCAGGACGGTGTTCACGCCCGCCGTCGCGTTGGTCACGAAAACCAGATCCTGCGCGTCGGCGCCGACAAATCGCGCCAGCGTCCGCCGCGCGGCGTCCCAGAGCGCCTCGAACTCGTCCACGAGGAAGTGTATGGGCTGACGCTCCAATCGTGCTTGCAGGTCGCGCTGGAAGTTCAGCACCGGCTGCGGACAACTGCCGAAGGAACCGTGGTTGAGAAATGTCACCTGCGGGTCGAGCGGCCAGAAGCCGCGCCCGCCGATGGGTCGGGCGAGCTGCGCTGCCGGCACGGTGGATAAATTGAAATGTTTCATAAATCCAATTCTTTATGCTGCAATATCAAGCAAATGGATGTTTCCCCGCCGCTGTCCACAGGACAGCAACAGGAGTAGCCGTGGGTTGCACCTGCGGCTACCCATGTTTTGACCCTGCGGGTCATAAAATATTTTACACCGCCACCGGCGCCTTGATGGCTGGATGCGGGTCGTAGCCGACCAGTTCAAAATCTTCGAACTTGAAATCATGGATGTCTTTCACCGCCGGGTTCAATTTCATCTGCGGCAGCGGACGCGGCTCGCGGGACAGTTGCAACTTGGCCTGTTCGACGTGGTTGGCGTAAAGATGCAGGTCGCCGAAAGTGTGGACGAATTCGCCCGGCTTCAGGCCGCAGACCTGCGCGACCATCAGTGTGAGCAGTGCGTAGCTGGCGATGTTGAAGGGCACGCCGAGGAAAATATCCGCGCTGCGCTGGTAAAGCTGGCAGCTCAGCTCGCCCTCGCTCACGTAGAACTGGAACAGCGTGTGGCACGGCGGCAGGGCCATGCCCTGGATCTCGCCGGGGTTCCACGCGCTGACGATGAGCCGCCGGCTGTCGGGATTCTTTTTGATCTGGGCGATGACGTCGTCGATTTGGTTGAGGCTGCGGCCGTCGGCGGTGCGCCAGTCGGTCCATTGCGCGCCATAGACGCGGCCGAGATTGCCGTTGGCGTCCGCCCATTCGTTCCAGATGGAGACGCCGTGATCCTTGAGCCATTGGATGTTGGTGTCGCCGCGCAGGAACCAGAGCAACTCGTAAAGGATCGACTTGGTGTGGACTTTCTTGGTGGTGAGCAGAGGGAAGGAGTCGCGCAGCGGGCAGCGAATTTGCGCGCCGAACAGCGAGTAGGTGCCGGTGCCGGTGCGGTCGGCCTTGAACTTGCCGTGCGTCTGCACGTGCCGGAGCAAATCGAGGTATGGAATCATCGCGGGAAAAAGTTAACCACGAAAGACGCGAAAGACACGCAAAAGAAGTTTGTCCGGCGAAAACTATTTTTGCCCCAGATGGGCAAAGATGAAGTGCAGATGGAACCTGACGAGTGGCGGTGAATGTTTCCCCCTCTCCTTGGGGAGATGGCTGGGGTGAGGGAGGTCGTGCTGAAATCTAAAATGAAGCCAACCTTGGAGTAAATACTAAAACGAAAAGGATAACTGAACCCAACAAGAAAAATCGCAACGTTATTGTGGCACGCCCAGCCTCGCAAAAAATTGCTTGTAGCAATGCGCCCAACAAAAGCGCCAAGAGTGAAATTAGGTAACATTTAAATATCAAATCATAAGACAATCCAAATACCCTGCGATAAGGTCGAAAGAAGGAAGTGTGAGCAAGAATCTTTTCGAAAATCCAAATCATCGGGAAGGTGGCGACGATGCAGGTTTTGAATGGTAATACGCAAAATGTAATCCATTGATCAACCGTGGCAGGTATTAACTTTAGCGAAGTGACAAGTCGCACCAATTTCATGACTGTGGCTGGACGGAATTGATGGGCAATTGCCACGGTGGCAGAAAAAATCAGCGCCCAAGAATCCAGCAGTAGGCCACGCCATGCTTGACGCATTGAAGGACGGGCGAGCACTGTCAGATAAGCCAACGGTGGAAAAAGAATTACGGATGCAATAAATATCCGGTTGAGCCACGACGGGAATAAGTCGCTCCATACAAACAGAACGATGACCAGCAGCATTTGTGCGACAAATACCAACAGCATGCGCCGCGTGAAATTCGGCAGCTTGTTAGCCTGATTGTCTGTGTTCACATTGAAACTTTAGTCCTCCCCGCCCATTTCTGTCGAGCGCTGTTTGTCGCTTACGGCGGCACGAGGACGCTGACGATGCGGCTCCACCGGCCGACGGGTTGGTCGCCCGCCTGATAGATGGCGCGATATTGCCAGCGGGTCGGCGCGGCGGGGAAAGCGTCTTATCCACCGAACCCAGCACCATGGGTAAAATTTTTCCGTTGTGGCCTTGGGCTTTTGCGCCTTTGCGTTGAATTCCCCCGGCCTTGCTGACAGACTGCCCGCCATGCGAATCCTCGCCCTCGACCACGGAACCAAGCGCATCGGCGTCGCCTTGAGCGATGAGACCAAGACGATCGCGCAGCCGCTGGAGTATATCCTCGCGGAACCGTTCGCGCCGTTTCTGGAGCGGCTCAAGCAGTTGCTCCACGAGAAGGAAGTGGACCTCATCCTCATCGGTCAGCCGCGCAACATGGACGGCAGCTACGGTCCCGCCGCGCAGAAGGTGGAGGCATTCGTCGCCGTGCTGAAGACCGCCATCACCGTGCCCATCAAGTTGTGGGACGAGCGCCTGACCTCCACGATGGCGAACCGTACGATGATCCAGGGCAACGTCCGCCGCGAGAAGCGGAAGGAAAAAGTGGACGCCATGGCCGCCGCGATCTTGCTGCAAAGCTATCTGGACATGGGGCAATGATTCGTTAAATGGTTGAATCGTTAAATTGTCGAAGCGTGTTTCGATTCAACTATTCAACATTTTAACCATTTATCCAATTTGAAATTCAAACTCGTCATCGCCTACGACGGCACGGCCTACCAGGGCTGGCAGGTCCAGAAGATCGGCATCGGCGTGCAGGAAAAGATCGAGGCCGTGCTGCAGCGCTATTTCCCCAGCGGCCCGCGCCTGCACAGCAGCAGCCGCACGGACACCGGCGTCCATGCGCTCGGCATGGTGGCGCATTACGAGATTCCCGCGGCGGAGAATAAACTCCCCCTCGCGCGCCTCGCCATCGCCTTGAACGCCTTTCTGCCGGAGGACATCCGCGTGCTGCACGCCACGCGCGCGCCGGCGAAGTTTCACGCGCGGTTCCACGCCCGTGGCAAGCAGTATCGCTACCTCGTCTGGAATCATCACGCCATGAACCCGCTGCTGGCGGGCCACGCCTGGCACGTCGCGCGCCCGCTCGACTTCGCCGCGATGAAGCGGGCGGCGAAATATCTCGTCGGCAAGCACGACTTCAAATCCTTCGCCGCGAATCATCCCTACGCGATGGCCACCACCGTCCGCACGCTTACGCGCTGCGACGTGAAGCGGTCCGGCCGGCAATACACCTTCGTGATCGAGGGCGACGGTTTTCTTTACAAGATGTGCCGGGGCATCGTTGGCACGCTGGTGCAGGTGGGTTTCGGGAAATTTTCGCCGGACGACCTCAAGGTGATGCTCGCCCGGACCGACCGCCGCGCCGCCGGCATGAGCGCGCCCGCGCACGGGCTGGTGCTGTGGAAAGTGTTTTATGGGAAAACCCTTTGCAGCCGACGTGCGGCGCCCCAGAATATCGAGGTGGAATGAGCCGCCTCACCACCTCGCCTGCCACGCCAGCAAATGAATATCGTTTTGGTCCAACCGGAAATCCCGCCGAACACCGGCAACGTGGCGCGACTTTGCGCCGCCACCCGCACCACGCTGCACCTCATCGAGCCGTTCGGCTTCAAGCTGGACGACACCCAGCTCAAGCGCGCGGGGATGGATTACTGGCAGCAGGTGACGTGGCGGCGCTGGCCGCACTGGAACGCCTTCGCCGAACAGGTGCCGGCGACGGCGCGGCTGTGGTTCGTGGAATCCGCCGGCCCGAAATGTTACAGCGAGGCGAAGTTTTCGCCCGACGATTATATCATCTTCGGCCGCGAGACGGCGGGATTGCCCAAACCATTACTGGAACAGCACCGCGAGAGCTGGCTGCGGATTCCGATGTTCAACGCCGAGTCGCGCTCGCTGAACCTGTCGAACTGCGTGGCGCTGGTGTTGTTCGAGGCGCTGCGGCAGCAGGGCTTTGCGGGGGAGATTCTCTAGGCGGGCCGGTCAGGCCACGCCGAAGATCCGCGCCAAAATCCCGAGCGTGCCGTAAGTCACCGCGCCCAGGAGGTGCCGCACCGGCGGGATGTTGATCAGCACGATGATGATGATGAAGCCGAAGCGCGCGAAGTTGGCGTAAGTTTCGTGGCTCATGCCGGTTGCCACGCGCAGGACGTGCGAGCCGTCGAGCGGGGGAACGGGAATCAAATTGAAGAAGCACAGCACGAGGCTCAAGCCGGCCGCCTGCAGGCAAAAGTCGATCATTTCGCCGGAATGCACTGCCATGCCCACGCGCGCCAGCGCCACGAGGCCGACGGCAAGCAGCAGGTTCATCGCCGGTCCCGCCATGGTCACGAGGATGTCGTCGCGCTTGGGCTTGTTGAGGTTGTAGGGGTTCACCGGCACGGGTTTCGCCCAGCCGATGAGAAAGCGGCCCGCGCCCGGCATAAAAATCATTAGCAACGGCAGGAGTACGGTGCCGATCGGGTCGATATGCACGACGGGGTTCAGCGAGACGCGGCCCTGCAGGCGGGCGGTGTCGTCGCCGCATTTCCAGGCGGTCCACGCATGGCCGTATTCGTGAAAGGTGAGCAGCGCCACCAGCATCAGATATTGGATCAGGCCGTCGGCAATCGCATTGGTATCCATCGCGGGCAGTCTAATTTGCCCGGGGCGGCGAGTCGAGGCTGTGAATTTGCTTTGCGCGAACCGGCCCAAACGCTTTAACATCCGTCCGGTTCATCGATTCAACGATCCAACGAATTAGCAAATATGTCACTACTCGCAGGAAAAACCGGTATTGTCTTCGGCGTCGCCAACAAACGCTCCATCGCCTGGGCCATCGCGCAGGCGTGGGCCAAGGAAGGCGCGAAACTCGCCTTCACCTATCAGGGCGAACGGGTGAAGGAAAATGTGGAGGAACTCGCCGGCACGTTTGGCGCGGACACCCTGATCCTGCCGTGCGACGTGACCAAGGACGAGGACATCGCGAATGTGTTCAAAGCCGTGGGTGAGAAATTCGGGAAACTCAATCTCCTCCTGCATTCCGTCGCGTTTGCCCCCAAAGCCGCGCTGGAAGGTCATTTTGTGGATACCACGCGCGAAGCGTATCTGGTCGCGCACAACGTGAGCGCCTATTCGCTCGTCGCGCTGGCGCGCGAAGCCGCCCCGCTGATGACCGACGGCGGCAGCATCATCGGCATGAGCTATTTTGGCGCGGAAAAAGTCGTGCCGCACTACAACGTCATGGGCGTGGCCAAGGCGTCGCTCGAAGCCAGCACGCGCTATCTCGCCTACGATTTGGGTCCGAAGAAAATCCGCGTGAACTGCATCAGCGCCGGCCCGGTCAACACCCTCGCCGCGCGCGGCATCGCCGGCTTCAGCGCGATGCTCAAGACCTACGAAGAGCGCTCGCCGCTGAAACGCAATCTGGTTCCCGAGGAACTGGGCGCCACCGGCGTTTTCCTCGCCAGCGATGGCGCGGCCTGCATCACCGGCCAGGTCATCTACGTGGACGGCGGCTACTCCATCATGGGGATGTGAGGTCCGAGCCGGACGGTATCAACAAAAAGGAAATCATGCGGAAAACCACCGTAAAAACCCATAATACAGTTGATATATAAGGGCGGAATGAGTTATACGGCCACTGTTTTGCAATCCCCGAATATCCGCCCCAATGGGGTTTAAAAAGTCATTACAGGCAACCGCTGGCAACCGACTAATTGGCTCAAACGTGGGATTGCGAACTGCTTGTCCAACGAACAAACCCACGAGGCCGTATATTGAAGTTGATTCACCGGCTTAAATTGTTTGCGCGCGCCATGCTGGCTATTCGAGCAAAGTCGCTACCCGCTTCCGTTAGGTGCAGACGGAAGCCGTAGGTATATTCTTTGCAGGGAATCAGGAATTGCGCATGCGGCCACCGCCCCCAACTGGTGTCACCGCCCAAACCTTGTTGCTGGAAGTCGAGGTTTAGCACCGTGTAATCGTGATGCGACAACTGAAACGGATGTTTGCCGGCATTCAAATCTTCCGTGCCGTAGGGCAGCGCGTTCACGCTCAACTGCGGTTCGCCCATGACCAGCAGCCCGGCACCCTTTTGATTTGTGAGCGCAATCCAGCGCGTGACCACCTTGTTGCCGGTCTCGCCAGGCTTGACGTAGCCGGAATAAAACTGTGCATCCACCGTTCCGCTGTAAATACCTACACGCGCGTCCTTGCGGTCGGAATACGTTTCCTGCGGCCCGGGGCCAAGCCATGTCACCCGGTCAAATCCGGCCTGCATGGTCATTTGCATCCCGATCCTCGGCATCGGAGGCAAGTTGGTTTCCACTGGCTTGAACTCCGCCAACACGGAGACCTCGCCATTGTCGTAAATCTTATAAGTGGTCGTCCAGATGGCGTGGCCGGCTTCCGGCAGCAACCAACTCACGCGGGCCTCGACATGGTCGCCCTGCTCCATGGCACTGAAGGCTTGCGGCGAAAAACCACGATGCGCCAGCTGCCAGACGCCCTGTTCTTTTTTCGCCTTCCGCCCACGGTCATTGTCGGTCAGTGCTCGCCAGAAGGACGGTCGCAGCGGCGTGCGGATCAATTCCATTCCGTGCGAACGCCACGAGGTCAGGCCGTTGGTCCGGTCAATGTTGATTGCAAAATCCTTGCCGACGACGCAGACGCCGTTGCTGCCGGTATTCATCACGAGAGCGGAAGAATCCATTGCGTTCCGCGCTTGGGCTGGGGCGGCATCCGGCAGTTTGAATTGATCCCAGGCGATTTCATGTCCGGCTTTGAGCAGGGCCGTCGGCTGCTTTAGCCGGAAACTGACCTCGACAAAATATTCCACGCCGGGGCTGGGTGTGAACGGTTTCACCGGCAGCGAGACTTCCGTCGTCGCGCCCGGCGGGAGCGCGGGCACGGAGATCTCCCCCGCTTGGATTTCCTTGCCATCACCTGTGATCTTCCAAGTCCCGGAGACAACGTCCTGCAGATTCAGGAAATCAAACCAGTTTTTGATTTCAATTTTGCGCCCAGCCAGATCCACCGGCCGACAGTGGATGTTTTGATAGACATGTGCGACTTCGAGGAGACCCGGATGCGGTTCCCGGTCGGGCGTGACGAGGCCATTGCAGCAGAAATTATCGTCGCTCGGCACGTTGGTCGGACCGAAATCGCCGCCATAGGCCCAGAAGGTTTGATCGCCCGGCTTAACTTTGCCAAAGCACGGCAGCGGCAGTTGTCCCTGCTTCTGGCGCAGGCCCTGATCCACCCAGTCCCAGATGAATCCGCCTTGAAGGTGTGGCTGGGAATAAATTTGCGACCAATACGACCACAGGTCGCCGCTACTGTTGCCCATGGCATGAGCATACTCGCACATGATGAAAGGGCGGGACTGTTTGGTGGCGCTGTATTTCTCCAGATTTTCAGGATGGGGATACATCGGGCAGATGATGTCGGTGGCGAGTTCCTGTCCGGCTCCCTGATAATGCACCGGGCGGCTGGGGTCGCGCTGGTGGATCCAATCGGAGGTCGCCTGGAAGTTCGGGCCAAACCCGGCCTCATTGCCGAGCGACCAGATGATGACGGACGGATGGTTCTTGTCGCGCTCGACCATGCGCACGGTGCGGTCCATGTGCGCCGCGGCGAACTCCGGATCTTTCGCCAGCGTCTCCGCACCGAAACCCATGCCATGACTTTCGATGTTCGCCTCATCAATCAAATAAATGCCGTAGCGGTCGCACAGGTCATACCACGCGGTCTGGTTCGGATAATGACAGCAGCGCACGGCGTTGATGTTATGCTCCTTCATTACCTGGAGGTCCTTGACCATACCGTCAACGGTGATGGCCTGACCGCGATCCGGATCAAACTCGTGCCGGTTCACGCCTTTGATGAGAATGCGCTGGCCGTTGACGAGCAGGTCGCCGCTCTTAATCTCAACCTGACGGAAACCCACATTCACCGGAATCACCTCCAACACTTTACCCGCCGCGTCCTTGATTGTGAGTAATAGCTTGTAAAGATAGGGGGTTTCAGCCGTCCACTTTTTCGGGTTCACCACCTTGGCCGACAGGGTGTAATTCTTTTCGCCGCCCGCCTCTGTCGGCTGGGTAACCGAAAATGGGGGCAACACGTTCCCACCATTCTCGTCGAGTAGAGCTGCCTCGACCTGCACATCCTTGGAAATGCCGGAGTAATCTCGGACTTTAGCCGCGACGCTCAACTCCGCGTCCTGACAGCGTTCGTCCAATTTAGTTTTCACCTCAAAATCGCAGAGATGCACGTCCGCCGGCGACCAAAGATACACGTCCCGGAAAATGCCGCTCATGCGCCAGAAATCCTGATCCTCCAGATACGACCCATCATTCCAGCGGAAGTTTTCAACTGCGATAAGGTTTTTGCCCGGCTTCACATATTTTGTCAAATCGAACTCGACCGGCGTGCGCGCGTCCTTGCCCATCCCCACCTTCCGTCCGTTTACCCAGATGTAGAAGAACGAATTCACGCCGTCGAATGTGATCAGCAAGCGACGGCCAGCCCAATCCTTTGGCAGTTCGAATTCGTGGCGATAGGAATTCACCGTGTTATTCGGGTCGTCCGGCGGCACTACGGGCGGACTTGGTTTTACGCCATGCCATGTCCACGGATAGCGGACATTGACATAAATCGGAATGCCATGGCCCTCCAGCTCGACATTGGACGGAACAGGAATCATTCCCCAGTTGGAATCGTTAAAATCAGGCAGCCAGAAATCCGGCACGCGCGCAAACTGGTTCGAGGAGTAATGATATTTCCAGTCGCCGTTCAACGACCGATAGAAAGGTGACTTGATCCGCTCGGCGTTGGAGACCGGACCGATGCGCAGGGCGGTATTGGCATCGGGACACACAACCATAGTTGCGTGCGGCGCTTCATTGTTTAAACCCGTGAGCCGAGGATTCTCCCAATCGGGAGCGGCTGCGCGTAAAGCCATACCGCTGCATATGATGAGCAGTGCGAGCACGATCACCCGCGCGCCACAAGAATCCATCCTTTTACAGTGCAGGGTTAGGATCGCAGACAAGCCTCGCTGGCTATTGTTGCGGCTGCTGGCACCGGTGGCGGATAAGTTGTTTGAGTTGACTGGCATATTTACTTTCATGCTATATGGCTCCATTCCTTTAGATCAAAACATTTACCTTTTACGATAAGTCTGCTGGCCAATGGAAAGCCATTCTGCCTTCTCCAGTAGTAGTCGCACATCTTGCTTTGTGTATTTGGCACGCCCTCATTTCAGTGGGGCAGGCATTCCGTTGAGCAATGCCTTGCGCCAGACGGTTGACCGAGAGGTAAATGGAGCCTGCGTCTTATTATCGCCATGGTGATTGGCGTCGGGCATCGCCACCACTTCCTTTGGCATTTGGATTTGGTTGATGGCGGCAAAGATTCCCGACGGCGCGGCGGTGGTATCAATCAACCCAAGGCCAATAAGCGACGGGCATTTGATCCGCGCCGCAAAATTCACGCCGTCGAAGTAACGGGACGTGTCCAACAATTTCTCTTTGTCATGCCCGTAGCCATGATCCACCCAGTAAGGCCAGCCGGGTTTCCGGCCTAGCATTCCACCGGTGTTGTCGCAACCCGCCGGCACCAAAGCCAGCACCGCCGTGACTTTATGATTGAGACCCGCCGCCACGAAACTTTGCAGGCCACCTTGGCTGCTACCGGTGACGACAAGGGTTTTACCATCCCAGTCGGGTCGTTCGGAGAGATAGTCAACGGCGCGATAGCAGGCCAGGAACATGCGGAGAAAATAACTTTGCTCGCGATCATCGTTGCCGATGGCGGTGTAGTTTTTAAGCGCGTGCTGATTTAGGTCATCGTAAAATGACTGCGGCTCATTAATCGGCAAATCATGCGCCATGATGTTCAAAACCAGCCAGCCCTCGGCGGCGCGGTCGGTGGCCCAGCTTTGATGCAGCGGATAAACCCCGGCCGATTGGACCATCAGCAGGGCGGGAAATCTTTGGCCCGCTGCCGGCCGCGCCAATTGTCCCCGGATATGTGTGCCGCGAATGTTGTCGAGCGTGATTTTCCAGTAAGCCACATTCGTCTTGCCGCTCGGCTCGGACTGGAGCACGGGATTCTCCGGAACGGTGGCCAGTTCGGCCAGCTTGGTGTTCCAGAAGGCGTCAAAATCTTCCGGACACGGCGAAGAGACCGGAATCCGGGCGGGTGCGATGGCGGCTCCGGCTAAGGCTTGGATAGTTTGGTGGCCGGAGTTGGTGGCGTTAACTTCCGCAAGAACGGTTCCGGGTTCCGCTAGCGAGGTGTGAATGACGGCCCGGTTAGACTGAAAATCGACGGTGCCCTGGCCGATGACTGTGCCGCCGCCTTTCTTGAACACATACGTCGCATTCGTGAAGGACGACGCCTGGTCGCCCCGCAACTGCACCAGCCATACAATATCTTCGCTGGTTTGATAGGTGGCGTCAGGCTTGTTCGGGACCAGTGTGATGTCCGTCCCGGCAAAAGCCGTCGCGGAAACGACGGTTAATAAGAGAACGCGAACCTGATATTTTACGATCCAATGGTTTTTCACGAATATCTTAAAATATTTGGAGTAATGACGACCTAGCCATCGTTGTAGTCTTACGGATAACGGAGCCGGAAAAACATCGTAGCGTTGACGGGGTTGATAGTTAGATTGGTTAAGGTTACTCCGGCAGTGCCTGCCACATCCACCCAATTGGTGCCCAAGCCGTGATTGAGGGCGTTAGTCTGTGATTGCAAAATCCACCCAAGATACCCCGCCGGCCAACTGATCGTCAGCGTGGTGCCGCTGACGCTATAGCTGATCGGCGTGGGAGTCGTCGGGATAGTCGAGCCGGTCGCCACGCTCAACCGACCGGTGCCGGCGAAGTGAGTCGCATCCACGTGCGTGGCTCCGGAGCCTGTATTGCCCCACGTCCCCGCCGCCTGCAACAGCCCACCAATCACGAGCGCGTTGGCGGTGGACGTGGTGCCTGCCGGGAGACTCAGCTTCGCGCCGCCCGCCAGCGTGACGTTCGTGGTGACAGTCGTCTGCTGGCCGAGCGTGACGGTGCCGCCAGTGTTGTTGTCGGTCAGGGAATTGACCGTGACGGGGAGGCCGATGGTGGCTTGAGCCGCCGTGCCGTTGAACACATAGTTCGCCGTCGTGGACAAACTTGTGATCTTAAAATTATAAACCGTGCAACCACTGTCGTTGGTAATCCCGTTCACATTGGCCGTGGTGAGCGTGCCGCCCGGGCTAAGTGTAAAGGTGTTATTGGCCGCGCCACCGAAACCGGCGATCACTTGCGCGCCGGCGATCAGGGTGCCTTTGACAGTGACTGCCAGCGTGCCGTTAAAGAACGTCATCCCCGTGCTACATCCGGAAATGTCCAGAGTCGTGCCGGTGTTCACGCTGACCGAGACTTTGTTCAATGAAACATCCCCCGAACCCGTCCACAAACTGGGCGTGCCGTTGAAAATCATTACGCTAGCCACCGCCGGAGTTCCGCCCACTCTCATGATGGAACCGTAGTTGGCAAGGTTGCAGTTGAGCATGAGCATCTGATTAGTGCCGTTATAGCTCAGGGAGAACTGCGCGCCCGCATTGATGGTCATTGAATTGATCGTATTACTCCCATCCAAGGCAACATAACCCACGCCCGTCGTGGCAATCATGACATCGTTGGTGCTCACCGGCACCACTCCGCCAAGCCAGGTCGCAGGCAGGCTCCACGGACCGCCGTTGGTGGTGCTGACAATGCCGGACTGACTCACGAAAAGGACGGGAACGGTTTGGGGTAGAGTAACTGAATCCGTCGTGTCCGTGGCGGTGAAATAATCTGCACCAACAGTAATAGATTTGACCGCGAAGGTCACGGCTCCGGAAGCGTCGCTGGCACCGGAGGGTGGACCGATGATGGGCGTGCCCGGCCCGGAAGATTGGACCAGCGAGACGGTCTTGCCAGAAACCGGATTGCTATTCACATCCGTCAAAGTGACGGTGATCGTCGAGGTGGCTAAGCCGTCGGCCCGCACGATGGTGGGCGAGGCTGTGACTGTGGATTGTGCCGTTGTGGGCGGTCCCGCCGTGTAGGTTACTATCGAAGACGAGGCGCCGACCGCGGTCCCCACCGCCGTGCCAATCATCGTCGCGGTGAAGGTGCCAGAGCCGATCGTCGTCAACGAAGTGACCGTCGCCGTGTAAGTGCCGTCGCCATTGTCCGTGGTGCTGCCAATCGTGCCGGTGCCGGACGCCCGGGAAATCACCACCGTGGAACCGCCCAGCATCAACAGGTGGCTATTCGCGTCATAGGTCTGCACCGTGATTAGTTGAGTGCTGACACCGTCCGCCGGGATGGACGCGGTGGCCGGACTGATTGTCGAGTGCGCCGCGTCCGCCGGGCCGTTCGCCACACTCAGCCGGCCGGTGCCGGCAAAGTGGATAGCGTCAATGTGCGCGGCTCCCGAACCCGTATTGCCCCAGGTTCCAAACGACTGGATTACTCCGCCAATCATGAGCATTGGCGTCGTGGAAGTGGTCCCCGCCGGCAAACTCAGCTTCGCACCACCCGCCAGCGTGACGCTTGCGGCGACCGTCGTTTGCTGGCCGAGCGTCACCGTGCCGCCGGTATTGTTGTCGGTCAGGGAATTGACCGTGGCCGGCAGGCCCAGCGTGCTTTGATTAGCCGTGCCGTTGAAAACATAGTTCGCCGCCGGGGACAAGTTGACGGCATTAAAATTGTAAACCGTGCAACTGCTGTCGTTGGTAATCCCGTTCACGTTGGCGCTGACGAGCGTGCCCCCCGCCGCCAGGGTGAACGATGGACTGGTGGATAAATTGCCGTTGATCACTTGTGTCCCCGCAACCAGGGTGCCATTGACGGTTAATGCCAGTGTTCCGCCCTGGAACAACAGTCCGCTGGTCAGTCCTGAAATATCCAAAGTCGCGCCGGCGTTCACGGTGACGCTGATTTTGTTCGTCGAAATATTTCCCGATCCCGTCCATAGACTGGACGTGCCGTTGAAAATCATCGTATTGGCAGCAGCTGGAGTTCCTCCGACTCGGATGAAGGAACCGTTGTTGGCCAGGTTGCCATCGATCATGAGCGTCTCATTGGTGCCGTTGTTGCTCATCGAGAACCTGGCTCCCGCATTGATGATCAGCGAATGGACCGTGTTACTGCCGTCCAGATAGACCGAACCGGAACCAGACGTGGCAATCACGACATCATCGGTGCTCGCCGGCACCGACCCGCTAACCCAAGTCGTGGGTGCGCTCCAGGGACCGCCGCTGGTCGTGCTGGATCTGGCGATGGTAAACTGCGCCTGAAACGAACGTCCCTGCGCGCCGCTGACGGCGACCGAGACGACAATCTGCGGCGACAATGACAAGACCGTCACGCCGGGATCGGCGGCAATCAAGGCCGTGGCATAACGATTGAGCGTGACCGTAATCGCACCGGTGTTCGTCTGCGTCGGGTCGGACACCGCCAGTTCCAGCAAGCGGTTGGTCTCACTGGTGACAACGGCGGCCTTCCGGTTGCTGGTGATGAAGTCCACAGTATTCGTTCCGTCGCTCCAGAAATTGGCAGCCGTCACGCCCAGCACGTTGTCTCGCGCAGCTTGGGCGACCACTGTGTTCGTTAAAACACTCACTGATGGATTCGCCGCATAGTTGCTAACCTCCAACGCGGAATAATTCGGCAGCAACACGTAGGCGTAAGTCGCGTTGACGGGGTTCGTGCCATGATCCAACCAAAGCGTCAGGTAATTACGCGTATAGTCGTTCGTGTTGTAGCCAGTAGTAATATCTGACTGACTCCCCGTGCGTGCTTCGCGGAGACCGTTCACCGAAGCGGGCAGCGGAAAGTAATACCCGATGTCAGACCCGCCAACACTACCGGCCAGATGCGCCCAGCTCACGTTGGTCAGGTTCGTGCTCCACCCCAGCACGGCGGGCATCGCCGTGCCGTTGACGCTGAACTCATTGGTGAACGATGTATGCAGGTTCCGGTTCTCCATTATCGTCTCAATGTCCCGGTTGTCCGTGCTCTTGATGCCCGCTCCGAGACAAACAATTTCATTGTCAAACATGAACCACGATTTAATGGCGACCAGTGAATTCCCGTAACTCTTCAATTGCATTCCCGCCGAACCATAGTTGTCCAAAGTGGCACCGCCCACCCACGCGTTGGTGCTCAGGTAATTCGATCCCGAACCATCGGCCCGGATTTGGCTCGGGTCCACCGTGGTGCCCGGCAGCCGATAAGGATCGACCGTGAACCAAAAATTGTCGCCATATTGCAGCAAATCCCCGTTGTAGAGGTAGGTCATCCCGTCACCGGAATACCAGCCGTGTAGATTTGCGCCGTTGATGGTTTCATAGTTGGAAATGCGCTTCGACGACATCGCGATGCCGAAACCCCATCCCGGCCGCAAATGCACCACCCGGTCCATCTCGGCAAGCGTATAATGGCCTAGTAATTCGGCCAGCGGCGTGACGGTGCCATCGCTCATCAACTGCTCGGCGGCGGTCATTAAAGGCAGCGGCGCGTTGGCCGCGAAATTGATCGTGGTATCGGCCTGCGCCCAGTATTTCACGAGGGCGCGCATCAGCGCCGCATCGTTGGTTGGCGCGAATTGGGAGATTTGCAGGATGGTCTGCATCATCTCCTGCCCTTTGGCGTGGTCATTACTACCCATGGCCATGCCCCGGCCGCGCACCATGTCCATCATGGCGCCTTTGTAAACCAAAGGCTCGTAGTTCGAATAAACCCATTGGACAATGTTGGTTTGTTGCGGGTCGGTCACCGTCCAGGTCGAGCCGTTCAGCCATGTCATGAGGATGGCGATGTTTTGGAGCAAAGAAGCACCGTAACCGCCATTGTAGGGGTGCGTGCTGTGCTGAATGAAGCTACCGTCCACATAAAAACCATCGCCGTTGGTGACATACGGAAATACGCCGCTCAAGGCGTCGCGCGCCAGCACCAATTTCGCGGCGTCTTTGACCAGGCAACCGCGCACACCCACGACGTGCGCCTGCCACACGAGGTTTGCAGCGGTGGCCGCGCTGCCACCGCTGCCGACGGCAGTGCCCTGTTGTGGAGTGGGAGTGAACTTGTTCACGGCCGCCATGTAGTTGGTTATCTGGGCGGCCGAGAGCTGGCTGTAAAGTAACGCGGTAATATCATCGAGCGTTTGCGGGATGCCGATCTGCCAATCAAACCAATTGTCGTATTCCGTTGCCGTCGTGCCGTAACGGTTGGCATTCATCCAGTCAAGCCCGTTGCTGATGTCCGCCAGCAGAGCGGTATTTCCTTGCAAGGTTGATCCATAAGTCACATAGGCCAGGGCCATGTTATAGAGACGTCCGTAACCCGCCGAGATCTGGGATGAATCCGTGGTGCTGGCCAAGTCGCTCCACAGGTAGGTCCGGCCGGGCGCCGTGTTCAGGCTCGCCCAATAGTTGCTCCCCGACTTTGCGACGGATACCACCTCGGCGGCAATCAGCGAATCGGCCAGGCTGTAATTCGTCCCGCCGGTGAGCGACTCGACATACTTCAGGCGCAGCGTGTCATACTGATCCGCGCGCAGCGTGGTCGTTGCCAATGGAACCATGCCGCCCAGCAAAGCTCCAAGCAGCCAGCCTCGCCGGAACCAACCGCTGGTTTTCAATTGTTTCAGTTTCTTCATTTTTTAATATTAACTTCCATTGGTTTCGGGTGGCGTTTCCAACCCCTTAGCACCGCCACCCATCCAAACCGGAACAGCTGATCCGGTCTCGGTGACGGGAACCCAAACCCGTCACGAAGTCGTTTTGCTCACGGCTGCCACTTCAGCCGGTAATACGCCGAGACCGGCGGAATGCCGCCCAGATCGCTGAAGCTGTCTGTAATGTTGATCACGCCATTGGTCGCGGCGGCGTTGGTCGAAATATCCACCCAACTACTGAGGTTGGTCGAGCGCTCCGTGATATAGCTGAAGTAGGGAATGCCATAAGCCGTCAGCAGCGTCGGATTCCCACTGACGAGGCTCGCAATCAAATTCGTCCCCGTCACGCTGCTGCGAATTATGATGTTCACATAGCCAATGTTCGTCCCGCCTTGGCCATCGCTGATGCCGTAGCTGATCTGGTCGGCCACGTTTGGGCTGTTGGTGTAACCGAGGTAGGCGTTATTCGTCGTTGCTATGGTTCCATTCAGGTTGGTCGTCCAGCTTAACGCCATCAGGTTTACGCCGTTGGTGCTCTGCATTGTCACTCCGATCAGTTTCACCGAGTCGTCATCCACGTCGCTCCAGTTGGTTGCTATGTCAGATAGTTTGATTTTTAACGCCATACCTGCTGTCCGCGTCATCGTCATCATGTTGGCCGATGGCGGGTGGTTGGTGACGATTTGATCAATGTTGGTCGAGCTGCCGAGATAGTTGCCATCACCAAGATACGCCACGGTGATGACATTCGCCCCGCGCGGCAAGTTGGTGATGCTCAAACTGTTGGCGCTGCCGCCGCTAACAGTGTTCGTGCTGATCGGCCCGTTGGTGGAAGAGAAAACCACGCTGCCGGTGGCGTCTGCCGGCAACGTGGCGATGTAAACAACACTCTCATTGTAACCGGACGGATTCTTGGTGGAGGTCGCCCCGACGAAAGTGGATGCCGGATTGATGGTCAGCGTGCTGTTGGTGGTCAGCACGGTATAGTTCGGGTTGCTGCCCGCCGTCACCGTGATGTTGGACACTCCCACCGCCGAATACTGCGTCACCGTTGTGGCAATCGTCACGTTGACCACGTCCCCGTTCACCGCGCCGTTCGTCACCGCCGTCAACACGGGGTTCACGTTGCCGTAAGTTTTGGTCTGCGGATTCGCCGTCACCGAGGCGGCCTTGGCGCTGATGATGTTGCCGCTCGCTGAACTTCTGTTGGTCAGGCTAGTGGCTCCGGTGCTAGTCATCACCACGCTATTCGAAGAATCGTAGCTGCCCGCCGGGGCCGTGGCGGTCAGCCGGATATATACGGAACCAGTGGCGCTGCCGCTCACGTTGGTGACAATCGCCGTGCCACCATAAGTTACGCCGCCGTCGCTCGAAACCTCAAAGCCCGGGGCGGCCGTGTTGGTGATGTTCGCCATCAAACTCGCCCCCGTGACCGCATAACTCTGCGCCGCCGAAGCCGTGCTGTAGATCGTGGAGAACGCGTTTATAAAATTCGTCGAACCGGTTATGGCAGCTCCGGAACTCACGCCACTAACCGTCAAGACGAGATTCTTTCCGCTAATGGTAAGTGCTCCGGAACCACCCGTTCCCAGGTTGCCACTGTTGGTTGCAAAGGTGAAACTACCGGTCAAAGTCGGCGCGGAACCAATGTTAGTGGCCAGCACATAAGTCCCATTACCCAAAGCAGTCGGCAGGTTGAGATACACCGTCGTGTTGGTAAACAACGAGGTGTTGGTAAAGGTCATGTAGGTGCTATTGCTGTAGCCAGTGGCTGTGGGCGTGACGGTGAACAAGGCTTTTGCACCTTGATAGTAAGCAACCACGCCGCCGATGAAGCCGGAATTGGTGCTGCCGTAGGTCGCCCCGCTAAGCACATTCACCGCGTTGGTTACGCCGGATGAATTGCCATTGATCAGCAGCATGCCACCGTTGACCGTCGTCGTGCCGCTGTAGGTATTGGCGGCACTGATCGTCAGCGTGCCGGAGCCGGCATTGGTCAGGGAACCGGTGCCGGAAATGACGCCGCTCAAGGATTGATTGGCGGAGCTGGCGTAGTTGAATGCGGCATTATTGGTGATGAGTCCCGCAAAAGCGCCGCTGCTCAACTGGCCCGCGCTGTTAATCGTCAGCGTGCCCGAGCCAATGGTCAGCGCGCCGCTGACCGTTTCATTCACGCTTAATAGAACTTGCGCGACGGTGTTGCTGGCGGTCAGGTTGTTGACCGTCGCCGGCAAGCCGAGGGTGCTTTGATTCGCCGTCCCGTTGAAAACATAGTTCGCGGTCGTGGACAAGGCGGGTGATCCGGTTTTGGTAAAATTGTAAATCGTGCAAGTGCTGTCATTGGTAATGCCATTGACATTGGCAGTGACGAGGGTGGCGCCGCCGGCCAGAGTGAACGTGGTAGATGTTCCGCCACCGGTGATCACTTGCGTGCCCGCGATCAGGGTGCCATTGACAGTAAAACTGAGCGTGCCGGCAAAGAACGCCATCCCGGTGGTCAATCCGGAAATGTCCAGCGTCTTGTCAGCGTTCACGGTGACGGACACTTTGTTCGTCGTAAGATTTCCAGAACCCGTCCACAGACTGGGCGCGCCGGCGAAGATTATCGTGTTAGCCGTTCCGGGGGTTCCTCCGGATCTCATGAAGGAACCATTGTTGACTAGGTTGCCGTTGATCGTGAGATTCTGATTAATTCCGGCGGAGCTCATAGAGAACTGTGCTCCCAAGTTGATGATTAGCGAATTGACTGTGTTGACACTGTCCAAGGCCACAAAACCTACGCCAGTAGTGGCTATCACGACATCCTGCCCGCTGGTCGGCACCACCGAGCCAACCCAGGTCGTGGTTGCACCCCAGACGCCGCCAGCGGCCGTGCTGATGACCGGGGTGGATGCGACCAAAGCCAACAACTGACCGGTGCCGGCGAAGTCGGTGGCGTTAATGTGCGTGGCCCCGGAACCCGCATTGCCCCAGGTGCCTGATGCCTGAAATGCGCCGCCAATCACGAGCGTGAGCGAGGTGGAAGTGCCCGCCGGGAGGCTCAACTTTGCGCCGCTCACCAGCACAACCGAGGAGAAAGTCGCTGGCTGCGCCAGCGTGAGCGTCCCGCCGGTGTTGTCGTCGGTAAAGGTATTGACTGTAGCCGGCAAGCCGCTGCCGGTGGCCTGCGCCCCAGTGCCGGAATAGGTGTAGTTCCCCGCCGTGTCGAACGTGCGGGTGGTGGTCTGAACATTGCCGCTCGCGCCGGAGGCATTGATGCCAGTGGCGTCTGTAATCTGCAGGCCGCCACCGGAGGCAACGATGAACTTGCTCGCACCGCCCGAATCGGTCACGTTATTCCCATTGAAGTTCAGCGTCGCGCCCGCATTGACCGCCGCGGTGCCGGTAACCGCTACACTCGAACTCAAAGTCAGCACCCCGCCAGTGTTGGCATTGGTGAAGTTGGCCACCGTGGCCGGCAGGCCGAGTGTGCTTTGCGCCCCCGTGCCGTTGAAAACATAGTTCGCGGTGGTAGGGAGGGTGATGCCGTTGGTAGAACCGGTATTTACAAAATTGGTAATCGTGCCCAGGGTGCCAATGCCGTTCGTGATGCCATTCACGTTGGCCGTG
>CAIXPZ010000169.1 GCA_903921455.1 uncultured Verrucomicrobia subdivision 3 bacterium
AGTCCGGCGGGCAGTGTTAGCTGCAGGATCGAGGAGGTGTTTGCCACCCCCTTCATCGAGCTGATCGGGCTGGCCCCGCAGAACCCGGTGGTGCGCGGATTGATCCTGTCCCAGACCGGCAAGCTGCCGGGCCCGGAACGGGTGACGTTCGCCCAGATCAAGGAATGGGTGGAGGCAAACTGCGTCAAACGGATCCGGCCGGCTCCCGCTGGCCGTTCCCATGCCGGGGACGGGTTTGCGGTGAAGGTCGAGTTCTCGGAGACGGAGTATGGCCGGGCCAACTACTCCGTCCCGCGTTCGGGCGCCGAGGAGTTCACCCTGGATGCCGATGAAGTGCTGGCTCTCGTCAACGCGGCGATCGATGACGAAGTGGGAGTTGATGAGGTGGTCGACAAGGTCGCCGAATTGATCGATGACGAGGCCTGGGAGCGGTGTGAGCCGAACCTGGATGACTACGGGGAATACGAATACGACGAGCATAACTCCGGTGACTCGGGCAATGCCGCGGTCGAGTTCTCCCGGGCCCAGGTGCGGGAACGGCTGCTCATGTTCCTCCGGGAACGGCATCCCGACCTGTTGGAGGTGCTCACATGAAACTGACCAAGCTTGCCGATCGCCGGCTGATCCAGGACAAGGCAGTCCCCGGGCTGCTGTCCTGTCATCTGGATTACGAGATCAAGTCGGGTCAGGGCTCGCTGGAGTATGTGGGCCCGAAGTTTGATCCGCTGATGTGGCATCAGGTGCTGTCGTTCTTCCGGTGGACGCACAAGGAGATGGCCAGCGAAAGCCAGGTGCGCTTGTATGTGAACACGCAGCTGGGGCGCTGGGGCGCCTGGGCTTTTCCGCAGGAGGCCCGGACGGGCATGAGCGCCCGGGAGATCGCCGGGTCGGAGTCGCCGGAACAGGCGGTGGCCCGGTTTGCGTCCTGGGGGGCGGATCCGTCCGGGGACTGGCGCTACTTCGGCACGGTGCATCATCACTGTGATGCCAGCGCCTTTCAGTCGGGCACGGACGAGGCGAACGAGCGGAATCAGGATGGCTTGCATCTTACGGTGGGCAAGCTGGCGGCGGAGCGGCATGATCTTCATGCCCGGTTCTATCTCAATGAACATTGCTTTGAGCCGGACTTGAGTATGTTCTGGCCCATTGATCCCGCGCTGGCCGAACAGGTGCCACCAGCCCTGCATGATGCCCTGGCCCGGTTCCAGATGGGCGGCAAGGTCGTCGTGGACTTCCCAGAGGCCTGGCGTCAGAACATTGTAGAAGTGCTTACGCACGGCCACTCCTGGGAGGATCAATGTCTGGGCAGTCTGCAATTAGGGAGTTCGCTCGACGAGTGGCCGGGATCACGTCAGCTCAACCTGCCGGTGTGGGTGCGGACGGAGCAGGCGCTCCGTGAGTTGACCAATCGGTTTGCTGCCAGTTCGCTGGCGGAGGAGGATCTGGTGGCGGCGCTGCAAACCGCCGCGGAAGACCCCGCCTCCAGCCTCATCCTCGATGCCTGCCTCAAACATGCGGTCTCACCCGACGAACTCCTCGGGGAACTCCAGATCTATGATCCGGGCTTCTGACCTCAACCAACCACGGGCCGGATGCAGTCACTTGTGTCCGGCCCGCTTTGTTTTCATTCAACTAAAATCAAATAACCAAACCACTGTCTCCCAGCGGAGACAAGTCCGCCATTCACCACGGGAATGGCGTTTTAGCTCAATCCTTAACCATAAATATTATGAACCCAGAACAAAACAATCACGGCCAGTCCGGCTCGGACTTCGGTCCCGTTATTTACAGTTACACCCGGGCGCAAGCCGTCGCCGATGGCGTGCAAGTGGACGTCTCCCAGACGGCCAAGGAAGCCGGCATCACCTTCCCTGTGTTCCTGACTCGGGCGGTGTTTGATGCCTACGTGGCCGTGCCCGAGGGCGTGACCGGCCAGGATGAAGCTGGACGGCTGTTTGACATCTGCTGGATGTTAAGATTTGCCATCCTGCGTAGCCGTGGCGGCGATCGCGTGCCCGTCGCGCTGTATGTCCGCAATGACAACCGCCGCGCCAGACTCGTTAAGCTGATGGCCCAGTGTGGTCCTCGCGATGTGGATGACCCGCAGCCCGCCATTACTATAATGTTGATGGACGAAGACTGAACAATCACGGCACACGGCTGGCAACCGTGTGCCGTTTTTGAACCCATGTGCTCGTTCTGGCTGGCTTGTGCGAGGCGGATTATGCGTGGAGACTGGCCGCATCTGGCGTAGGCATTTATTGGGAATGTTGGGTGGTTGCCAAGATCGTTGAGATCTTAAGTTGTTTTTTTAGCTATCAGCTGCGCCCCAGTTTCCTCCCAAAAATATTTTCAATTATTTTGAGCCTTGGACAGCAAGTGTCCTACCGCCCATGCCAGGCTGAAGGCATGAAAAATAAATACAGCCTCCGCAACCTCGTTAAAAACCTCGCCCGCACCTTCCTGCCGTTTGGCCTCCGCCGCCGTCTGTTCACCTTCCGCGTGAGCACGCCGCCCCGTCCGGAACAGCTTTCGCTGAACCTTGATGAGTTGACAGACGATGCTGAAATTTATGGCCACTGCGGCACGCACCTCACCGACACCGGTCTGGCCCTGCGCGAAGCCATCCCCGTTCGCAGTGCCGAATACTGGATGGAACTCGGCTACCCCGAGCTGGCCATGGAAGAACTCGAACACCTGTCCCTGCGCGCCAGCCAGCACCCGTGGCCCCGCCGCGTGCGCCAGCAAGCCGCACTCGCCACCGCCTGACATTGCGGTCCATCTCCCATCTGCTTGGCTTGCCATTGGCGATTAATAATCGGCATTGTGCCGCCCCTCCTGCCGGACTTTGCGATTGCATAATAACGTCTGCCGCTTACGATTTTACGTACGACGTGGGCGACGCGGCTAGCCACCTGATTCCAATCATTCTCATTCAAGAGTGGCCTCACGCGCACCACGCCAGGCCTTGGTTTGCCGCTTCTGTCTGAACAGAAACATGTGGGCCAGTGCAACCTTGGGCGTGTTTGTTCAGTCTTTAGGAGTGCAAGACAGCTTGGTTCTGCGAACAATCTCGTCCAGCAAAAAATGCAAGCCGATATCATCAATAAAAACACCCGCCGGATGGCGTGGATTTCGATCTGCCTCTCCGGGTTGGTATTCGCGGTGTCGCTTTCAGTTAAGGCCGACGATTCGCCGGTCAAGTCGGCCCCGCTCCGGCTGCGGCTCGAACTGGCCCCAAATTCCGCGTGGCCGGCGAATATGGGCACGGTCGAAATCGCGCCGTGCCTGAATGCTCCCGGCCCGTTCGGCGTGTTCACCGCCGAGGGCAAACCCGTCGCGTTCCAGACTTACTGGTCGGCCAGCGGTGAACCGACCCGCATTCGCTTTGACACGTCCGGCGGCGCCATGACCTATTACCTCTGCTTCGCAACCAATTTACCGGCAGCGCGCGGTGATTGGAAACCCGAAGCCGGTGTTCTCGTCGAAACCCGCCCCTGCACCAGGCAACCGGTGAACACTTTTCCCCAGATTGAACGGCTGCTCAACAGTGCGGGCCCGGCTCAGGGACGCGGCTATATGCCGGAAATCTTTCTCGGCATGAATCCTTTCGGCCCCAGTTCGTTTTACATCGTGTCGTTCAGCGGCTGGCTGCGCGTTGCCAATCCCGGGAATTACCAATTTGCCACGGTTTCGACGGACGCTTCCTGGCTGCAAGTGGACGGTCGGACTGTGGCGCAATGGCTGGGCGAACATCGCTTTCATGGCGGCCGGCGCGGCGAGCACAGCGGGGAAATCCAACTCCGCGCCGGATTGCACCATCTTGAATACACGCAGATCCAATTTGACGGCGAGGCCGCCGCCGAGGTCGCCTGGCAGCCGCCGGGCGCGAGCCACTTTAAACTGATGCCCGCCTCTGCTTTCGTTCCGGCCGCCCGCTTTCGCGTCGTGCATCTGGAGTCGGCGACGGACCCGGAGCCGCTTTATTTTGAGTGGCACACTGCCGGCCAGTGTGCGCTGGGGGACACGATGGCGGTGCGCGTCCGTTTCAATGCCGTGAACAAATTCCCGCGTCACGAATATCACTGGCGCTTCGATGATGGCACCGAGGCGACCGGCGTGACCTTAGAACATTTTTTCCCGCAGCCAGGGTTGCGGCAGGTCACGCTCGAAGTTTGGGAACGCGGTTTCGGCATCGCGACCAACACCGTTCGCGTTCGCATCCAGCCCGACTGGCTCCAGCGCGACTGGTGGCGCGATGACATTTTTACCGATGCCAAAAACAGTTTTCTGCAGCGCGATCTGAGCCAGACGCCGCCCCGCGACCTCGCGGCAGTGATCTCATTGGCCGAACACGCCGACGACCGCGAACTGCTGACCCGCGCGGGCGAGGCGATGGTCAAACGCGCCGATGAATTCAAGAGCGCCGCCGACGGGGTCACGTTTTACAAGCTAGGCGTGAGCTTCGCGCATCAAGGCGACGCGGGGGACGCCCAGGCGGAAAAATCATTCCGACTCGCGCTCGCGCCCGAACGCGGGCTGGCTGCCATTGCGGACAAGGTGAAGCTGCGCCTGGCCGATCTGCTCATCCATTGGTCCGGCCAGTTCGACGACGCGGAGAAATTGCTGGCCGGCATTTCTGGCAGCAATCTGGCCGGCGACGAAAAGCGGCTGAAACAACTGCTGCAAGGCGACCTGCTGCTCGCGCGCGGCAAGGTTGAGGAGGCACACAAACAGTATTTCGCCGTCGGCCAGCGAACTGGCCAGGGAAATTTCGATGCCGCCCGTGCCGCGCGGCTGGAAAGCGCGAACATTTTGCTCGAACACGGCCAGTTCGACGACGCGCAGCAGGCGCTCGACTGGCTGGCGCTTGAAATTCCAATGGAGCGAATGGCGCTCGCCACCGGCCTGCTGGAAGTTCAACTGGAACTGCAGCACAAGGAATTCCAGCGCGCCTTCACCGGCTGCCGTCTGTTGGCACCCGTCGCCGAAAATGATCCGCGCCGCTCGGAATTGCTCTATGTCACCATTGAGGCCAGCCTGGCTCTCGGCAAAACCGACGATGCCCATCACGCGCAGGCCCAGTTGCTAAAAGATTTTCCCTACAGCGAATCGGCCGCCAAGGCGAAAGACAAATGGCCGAAACATTAGTCAGAACCTGCGCGCCAATGGTTTACCAAGGTGCAACGGTCTGCAATGCGGTTGCCGAGCCAGTTCATTGGCAGTAACCCGCACTAACGCAAAACCGTCTCACAACTTATGATATCCCAGAGGCAATGGTGGCTGGTCTTGCTGCTCGGCGGCACGCTCCTTTCCCGGGCGGGCGAAAACGACTGGTTTGTGCCGCTCGGCCCGCCACCCGAAGCCGGCAAACGCCGCATCTCCGGCGGCGAGGCGGTTGCGCCGCTCCCACTCCCGGCCACGCCATTGCGCCGCACGGAACGCAAACGCGAGCCCAGCCCGCCCAAACTCATCGCCAAAGTTGTCTGGGGCGAGGATGCGACGTTCACTTACGACGGAGGCGGGAAAACCAAAATTGCCGATTGGAATCTCTGTCCTGGTGATCTTCAGCAGTTGATGAAGGAGGCCAGCGCGCGGCTGGGCACGACCTACGGCGCGGACAGTTTCAGCCTCGCCTCCTTCGACGGTGATCCGGCCAAGACGCCGGTGCTGTTTTTCAGCGGCGTGCGCACCATCAAATTTTCCCCGCACGAAATTGAACTGCTCCGCAGCTACGTTTTGCGTGGCGGCATGATCGTGGCCGACAGCGTCGCCGGCTCGCCGTATTTTTACGATTCCTTCCGCGCCGCGATGGAGCAGGCGTTTCCCGATTTGAGTTTCCGGAAAATTCCCGCCGATCATCCCATTTATCACATGATGGTGGACGTAAACCAGGTGAGCGTCTCGAAAAATCCCGATGCCACCACGCCGGCGCTGGAGGGTATGTATGTTTTTTCACGCGTCGGGGTGGTGCTCTCGCGCTATGGCCTCGGCTGCGGCTGGGACGGCCACTCCGTTCCGCTGTTGAAACAGGCGGCCTATTATGACGTCGCCTCGGCCGACAAAATCGGCGTGAACCTCATCGCCTACGCCGTCGGCTATGCCAGCCTCGGTCGTGCGGAGGCGAAGCCGGAACTTTACGGCGCGCTGGATGAAAAGCGGCCGACCGATGAATTTGTCTTCGCGCAAATCAAGCACGACGGCGCGTGGAATGCCGAGTCCGGCGGCGCAACCCGGCTGCTGGAACAATTGCGCATCAACACGTCGCTGCGCGTAAGCCTCAAGCGCGTGCCGGTGCAGCCGGGGCATGACGATTTGTCGGCGTTCACTTTTTTGTATCTGACCGGCCTCGATGATTTTCATTGGGACGCCGGCGCGGTGGCGGCGTTGCGGCGTTTTCTCGAGGCCGGCGGCACGCTGCTCATCAACAACAGCCTCGGCCTGCACACCTTCGATGCGGCAGTGCAGCGCGAGTTGAAAAAAGTTTTGCCTGAAAGCGAGCTTGCGCCGCTGCCGCCGACGAGTCCGATTTTCAGTTCCGTCTTCAAAATCACTGGTGCGAATTACACACCCGCCGCGCTCGCGCCGAATCCCGGCCTCGACCAACCTCGGCTCCAGGGCATTTCGCTGCACGGCGACGTGAAGGTGATTTACAGCCCGTTCGATCTGGAGGCCGGCTGGCAGGGCATGGATCATCCGCTCGCTAAAGCCTACGCGCCGGATTCCGCGCTGAAACTTGGCATCAACGTCGTCATGTATGCCATGACACATTAAGCGAATGATAAAGGCAGAGGGATGAATGATGAAGTGAACTCCGCGAAAACCGGCTCGCTTCCTCCTACCTCATTCGTCATTCTGACTTCAATTTTTTATGCCCACGCTGATTTATAAATTACAGGAACAGGAATACCGCGTCGCGCTGAACGTCCGCGCCAGCATTGGCCGGGCCGACGACAACGACGTGTGCGTGCCATGCGATTCCGTCTCATCGCATCACGCGGTGGTCTCACGCAACGGCGACAGCTTTCAAATCACCGACGCGGGCAGCCGCTACGGAATTCTGGTGGGCGGCCAGCCAGTGGAAATGTTGGATTTGCACGATGGCGCCACCTTCGCGCTCGGCGACGTGGAATTTATTTTTTCCGCGCGCGACGAGGTTGTTGAAACATCCCCGCCAGTCGCAGCGCCGAAAGAAGATCCGCTCGCCGCCATTGCTGGCTTTAAAAATGCGCACGAAAAAGTCCTTGCCGAAATCGGCAAGGTCGTCATCGGCCAGCGCGAGGTGCTGAACCAGATGCTCGTGGCGCTGTTTGCGCGCGGCCATTGCCTGCTCATCGGCGTGCCGGGTTTGGCCAAGACGCTGATGGTGCGGACGCTCGGCAGCGCGATTGATCTCGGCTCCAACCGCATCCAGTTCACGCCCGACCTCATGCCGGCGGACATCACCGGCACGGACATTCTCGAAGAAGATCCCGCCACCGGCAAGCGCGTGTTCCGTTTTCATCGCGGGCCAATTTTCACCAATCTGCTGCTCGCCGACGAAATCAACCGCACGCCGCCCAAGACGCAGGCCGCGCTGCTCGAGGCGATGCAGGAACATCGCGTGACCATCACCGGCACGAGTTACGATCTGCCCGATCCTTTCATGGTGCTCGCCACGCAAAACCCGATTGAGCAGGAAGGCACCTATCCGCTGCCCGAGGCGCAGCTCGACCGTTTCATGTTTTGCATCCACCTTGGTTATCCGACGGCGGCGGAGGAACAACAGGTGATTTTGGAAACCACGCGCGACCTGCAAGCCACCGTCATCAGCGCGCTGAACGCCGCCGACGTGATCATGCTTCAGCGTCTCGTCCGGCAAGTGCCGGTGAGCGAACACGTCGCGCTCTATGCGCTCAACCTCATCCGCGCCACGCGTCCAAACCTCGAAGGCTCGCCCGATTTTGTGAACCGCTGGGTGCGCTGGGGTGCCGGCACGCGCGCCGGCCAGTATCTCCTACTGGCCGCTAAGACGCATGTGCTGCTGCAGGGGCGCTTCAGTGTTTCCTGCGCCGACGTGCGCGAACACGCGCTCCCGGTGCTACGCCACCGCATTTTTCCGAACTTCACCGCCGCCAGCGAAAGCATCACCACCGATCACATCGTGAAAAAAATCCTGGAGACGGTTAAGGAGCCGCAATACTGAATTGACGAATGCCGAATGGCAAATGCAACCGCGCCAATTCGTTTTAAATTCGGCATTCGGTATTCGCTATTTCTCATTTAATGACCGCCGCCTACAAATTTCTCCCGCCCGAACTGGCCGACCGGCTGCGCGGGCTGGGTGTGACCGTGCGACGGCCAGTTGAGGGCGCGTTGCAGGGGTTGCACCGCTCGCCGCACCACGGCGCGTCCGTGGAGTTCGCCGACTACCGCGAATACACGCGCGGCGATCCGCCCAACCGCATTGACTGGGCGGTTTATGCGCGCACCGACCGCCACGTCATCCGCCGCTATCAGGAGGAAACGAACGTGCGCGCCTACATCCTGCTCGACACGTCCGAGAGCATGTCGTTTCGCGACGCGGGCAAGCTTTCCAAGATGGATTACGCCTGCCACCTCGCCGCCGGTTTGATGTTTGCGCTCATCAACCAGTCCGATGCTGCCGGTCTGACGCTGTTCAACGACGAGGTGCACAAAACGTTTCCGCCAGTCGGCTCGCTCGGCGGATTGCGACCGCTGCTGCTGGCGCTGGAGGAAATCAAGCCGGCCGGCCGCAGTAATATTGACAAAGCTTTGCACACGCTGGCGGAGCAAATCCAGCGGCGCAGCCTGGTTATTTTGATTTCCGACCTGCTGCAAAGTCCGGCGGACATCATCCGCGGCATCCGGCATTTGCAGCACAACAAACACGAAGTTCTCGTCCTGCACACGCTCGACGCGGCGGAAATCAATTTGAACTTTAGCGGTCTCGCCGACCTGCGCGAACTGGAAACCGGCGCGCGGCTGCCGGTCCACGCGGACGAAATCCGCGAGGCCTACGCGCAGGAGGTGCAAAAATATCTCGACGAACTCCGGCGCGGCTGTCTCGGCAGCCTCGCGGATTATCAGTTCATGGACACGCGCACGCCGGTCGAGGAGGCGCTGCACGCCAAATTCGGCCAGCCATGACCGGCCTCACCGCGCTCAACCCGTTGTTCCTGTCGCTGCTGCCGCTGGCCGCGCTGCCGGTGATGTTTCATCTCTTCTTCCGGCTGAAAAAATCGCC
>CAIXPZ010000170.1 GCA_903921455.1 uncultured Verrucomicrobia subdivision 3 bacterium
CGGTCTGCGTGCCGAGTTTGCGGTGCGTGGCCTCCAAGGTGTATTTGCCGGGCGGGACATTCTTGATGGCGAACTTGCCGTCTGCCCCGCTGACCGCAAAAAACGGGTGATCAAACACGCTGACCCACGCAAACATCCACGGATGCACGTCGCACTGGAATTTCAAAAACATTTCCGGTTTGTCAAAAGTGTAAGTCAAATCCGCGCCGCCCTGCATTTGCACCTGGTTGGATTCGGGATTGGCCGTGGGCTTGGTGTGGACGTTGTGAACTACGGGGTCGGAATTCTTCACAATTAATTTCTGGCCGGTCTGGATGGCAACGATTTGCGGCGTGTAAAGCGCGCCTTTCTGGTCGAGCGTTGCCGGGGCCGCGCTGGCACCGGTGGATTTCCCGGAAATTCCCTTGAGCGAAACGATCACGTCGGCCAGTTCGCCGTTCGCGCCGACCACATAAAATTTCGTCTTGGGCGCTGCACCCGGATACATCGCGGCGCAATTCGGGTCATCTTTGATGGGCGTGAGTTCTTTTTCCGCCGGGGCGGCACCTTTGAAGTTGATGACGCCAGTGATGTCGCCGGCACTGGCCATTTGCAAAACGCCAAACGCGGTCAGGGTTAGGATCAATACATTTTTTATCATAATTGAATTGGTGTTGTGATGACGGTCTGAAATTAGCACCGCCATTCCTTTTCCGTCCAGCGGGTTTGGAAAGAAACGTCTAAAAACGTGACCTGCGTCACATTTTTTTGCCCGGCGGGCAGTTAGAGTGTCGGCATGAGTGAACCGAAAAAAATACATCCCATTCAAAAACTAATGGACAACATGTGGCTGCTGCTCGCGCTCGGCATCATCATTCCGTCCGTTTCCTACACGCTCTGGGGCTGGCTGGAACTCCTCTTTCTCAAAGCCGCGCAACTTCCCTAACTCAACTCTAAACCAAACATGAATCAAGAATCTTCCTCCGGTCTGGAATGTCCCAAGCCCGGCTGGTTTCAGGCACCGAGTGGCAATGAGCGCACCTGGATCGGCATGGCCGTCATCTGGTGTCTGATCCTTTCGGTCATGATGCCTTACTGGCATTTTCGCGGAAAACAGAACAGCACCGGTGAAGCCTACCGGGTCAAGCCCGCCGACTTCGTCAAGCGCGTTGAAGCGTTCGTGAAGGTCAACACCGGCGAGGAATCGCTCGTCGAGGATGGTATTGCGCCCGTTGTGCCTTCGCCTCCCGGCGAAGTCTATCTGCTGGCCAAGCAGTTTTTCTGGTTTCCGGTGCTCAAGCTGCGCTCCGGCGAAACCTATCGCCTGCACATTTCCTCGGCGGATGTTCAACACGGCTTCTCGCTGCTGCCGATGAACATGAACTTTCAAATCGTGCCGGGCTATGACCATGTGCTCACCATCAAGCCGCAGGCACCCGGGACTTATCACATCGTCTGCAATGAGTTTTGTGGCATCGGCCACCAGCAGATGGTCGGCAAAATCATCGTCGAATAATCGCCAAAGAAATTTTACCAATGAATACCAACTCAGATTACCCCAAACGCATTTGTTCGACCACCGGTCTCCCGATCTGTCGGTCGGCGGAGTTTTTCGTCAAGGCTAACGCCGTGCTCGGCGTCGTGTTCCTGCTGGTTGGTGGCATTGCCGCCATCTTGATTGCGCTCACCCGCTGGCAGGCGGTTCACTTGCTGCCGGTGGACTGGTTCTATCGCATCCTCACACTGCATGGCATCAACATGCTGATCTTCTGGATTCTCTTTTTCGAGGTCGCGATTCTCTACTTCGTCTCCACCACACTGCTAAAGGTCCGGCTCGCCTCACGCCTCACTGCGTGGATCTCGCTGGTCATGATGTTGGTCGGCGCGGTGATGGTGGATGTGACAATCCTCTTGGGCAAAGCCGACGTGATGTTGAGTTCCTATCTGCCGCTGCTCGCGCATCCGGCATTTTATCTCGGTATCATCCTCGTCGCTGTGGGCACGCTGATCGCGGTGGGAAATTATTTCGCCACGTTGTATATCGCGAAAAAGGAAAAAACCTACGAAGGCTCCGTCCCGTTGGTGGTCTTCGGCGCGACGGCGGCAGCCATCATCGCCGTGGTCACGCTGTTGCACGGGGCGGTCGTCATGGTTCCGACCTTTCTCTACTCGCTGCATCTATGCGCACAGCCCGACCCGCAATGGTATCGCCTCCTCTGGTGGGGGCTCGGCCACATGTCGCAGCAGGTGAACGTCTGCGCGATGGTCGCCGTGTGGTATTTCCTCGCCGCCATTACCACCGGTGCAAAACCGCTCAATGAAGCCGTCTGCCGCAGTGCGTTCGTGCTCTACATTTTGTTCATCAATCTTGCCTCGGCTCATCACCTCTTGGTTGACCCCGGCGTCAGCGCGGGTTGGAAAATTTGGAACACGTCTTACGCCATGTATCTCGCCGTGCTCGCCTCGATGATGCACGGGTTCACCGTGCCGGCGTCGGTGGAAGTCGCCATGCGCGGCAAAGGCTATGTGCGCGGCCTCTTCGGCTGGCTCACGAATGCGCCGTGGCGCAATCCGGGATTCTCGGCATTTTTCCTTTCACTGCTCATCTTCGGCTTCATCGGCGGCATCACCGGTGTGACGCTCGGCACGCAGCAGATCAACATCATCGCTCACAATACACTCCGCATCCCCGGCCACTTCCACGCCACCGTGGTGGGCGGAACCACGCTGGCCTTCATGGGACTGACCTACTACGTCGTGCCGCTGTTGTGGCGGCGGGAATACATCCTTAAACCGCTCTGCCGTCTCCAGCCGTATCTCTTCGGCATTGGCATCTTGATCATGTCGTTCGGCATGTCGTTCGCCGGCTCGATGGGTGTGTCGCGCCGCAGTTGGGACATTGATGCCGGTGGTTCCATCTATGGACCAACCGCGCACTTGTTCCTCGCGCTGGTCGGCATCGGCGGCACCGTGGCCTTCATCGCCTTGTTCCTCTACGTCGGTCTGACGGTTGGCACACTGCTCTTTGGCCGACGCATCGCCGCCGGTAAATCCATGGAAGCTTGGGGCACGCCGAAAGTCTTGAGCACGTCACCCGGGCACGACCATGTCGCTCCGGCTCCCGGCTACGCGGCGGCGACGGTGGCGGAAGCCCACCCGACGCAGGGCACGATGGTGCTTGCCGTGATCTTCCTGTTGAGTTTCGCAGTGTATTACTTCGCGAATTGGAAAGCGCTCGCGGACGTGTGGCCGGTGCGTTGAACTAACCGACCATCGCCTATCCATATAAACTTATGACGTCTCAAGCGATCACAGTGGGGCCGGTGGAACGTTTCGCGCTGCGATTTAGCCGGATTCTGTCCGGCGGCAGTTTCGCAACGTTCGCGCTCTGCGTTTTGGTTTTTTACGAAACCTTCGTGATGATCATGACCTTTGCGCCGATCGGTAGCGGGGCGATGGGCGGCTTCCTCGAAGAGTTCCGCATTCGCTGCTTCCAATACGAACCAAAGACCGGCTGGATGCAATGGACTTCGGTCGCGACGATGATTGCCGAACCCTTGCCGCTGGCGGGCATTATCTACTTCATCTGGCGGGCGCAGATCCGTGAATTGTGGCAGACCCGTCGGCGCGCGGTGATTCCGCTCGCGGGTGGGGCATTGCTGCTCGTGGGTTTGCTCGGTGCCGGCCTCGCGGGTGTAGGTAACCCGGAACCACCGCAAAAAGAATTACCGTTCCCGGCCGATACGTTGCGTAGTGCTCTGCCCATGCCCGCCTTCAAGCTCACGAATCAGGACGGCCAAACCGTTACGCTGGCCGATTTCAAGGGCCGCGTCACGCTCGTCACGGCGGTTTATGCCACTTGCACCACCACCTGCCCGATGATGCTGAAAGGGATTCGCACGGTATTGGATGAGCTCACGCCAGCCGAACGCGCCAAACTTTCGGTCGTGGCGTTCTCATTAAGCCCGGAGACCGATACGAAAGAACTCCGCACCATGATCACGCAGGCCTATCACTTTGATTCCGCGCAGTTCAATTTTCTCAACGGCCAGCCCGATGAAATGAATGCGTTGCTGAATCAGTTGAACATCGCGCGCACTCGCGACCCCAAGACCGGCGAACTGGTTCACTCGGCAATGTTTATTCTTCTCGACCGCGAAGGCCGCATCGCCTACCGGCTGTCTTTAAGCCAGCGAGAATCCTCGTGGTTGATCACCGCCGTGCGCACGCTGCTCGTGGAAAAATCGCCGTGATTTCAGTCGCATGACTGAAACTCCCATCTCTCAATTGTTGTCGGCGGATAAGGGAGCCAAGTCCGCCGCCGTCACGGCACCGGCCGTGCGGGGCGAATCGTTGTTGCGCCCGCTGGAAAATTTCTGGCTCTGGCTCGACCGGCTCGTCGAACGATTCTTGCCGTCGGCGCTCAATCCCTTTGGCCAGCTCGGCGCGATGGCCAACACCAGTCTCATCATCGCGCTCGTTTCCGGCATCGCACTGCTGATTTGGTATCCGCCGAGCGTGTATCAAGCTTACGCGGCGCTGGAAAAACTCCGCACCGACTCCTGGCTGGGACAGTGGATGCGCTCACTGCACCGCTACAGTTCGGACGGCTGCCTGTTCTTCATTCTGCTGCATACCGCGCGCATCGTCTGCCAGCGGCGTTTTTCCGGCGCGCGCTGGCTCGCGTGGGTGGCGGGCATAATGATGTTGGCGTTGATGTGGTGTATGGGCTGGACGGGTTACTGGTTGGTGTGGGACGTGCGGGCGCTACACGCCGCCATTGGCATGGCGCGGTTTCTCGACGTGCTGCCCATCTTCGCTGAACCGATGTCGCGTTCGTTTCTC
>CAIXPZ010000171.1 GCA_903921455.1 uncultured Verrucomicrobia subdivision 3 bacterium
CGGCAGCGGGACAAGGTGTTTGACCAGTTTTTCGAGATTGGCAACGCCAGCCTGCTGATGGTCTGCGTCCTGACGTTTTTCATCGGCGGCGTCATCGCGTTGAATTTCGGCCCGGTGCTGGTGGAACACAGCATGACCAGCGCCGTCGGCGGCGTGGTGGGTCTCGCCATCGCCAAGGAGCTGGCGCCGGTGATGATGGCCATCCTCATCGCCGGCCGCATCGGCTCCGCGATGGCGGCGGAAATCGGCTCCATGCGCGTGTATCAGGAAATTGACGCGCTGCGGACGATGAACATCAATCCGATTCACTATCTCGTCCTGCCGCGCATCCTGGCCATCGCCGTCGCACTGCCGATGCTGGTGGTTTTTTCGGTGCTGGTCGGCTGGTTCGGCGGCGCGATGGTGGCGGATATGAACCACCGGATGGAAATTCCATTCCGCGTTTTCTTCTCCGACTTGCGCGACATCGTGGAAATCAAAGACGTGGCCAACGGCGTCTTCAAAAGCTTCTGCTTCGCCGTCATCATCGGCGTGGTGTCGTGTCATCAGGGCCTGGTGACGATTGGCGGCCCGCGCGGCATCGGTCGCTCGGTCACGAAGGCAGTGGTGAATTCCATCGTGCTCATCGTAATTTTTGACTACATCCTCACGCGCCTCCTGTTGAAATGAACGGCACCCAAAATAATAATTCCGGCGTCGGCCTCGTCGTGCGCGGCCTACGCAAAAGTTTTGCCGGCCAGGAAGTGCTCAAGGGCATAGACATCGAGGTCAAGCCCGGCGAAATTTTTGTCATCATGGGACCGAGCGGCAGCGGGAAAAGTGTTTTGCTCAAGCACCTCATCGGCTTGGAAGAAGCGGACGCTGGCGAAATCCTGATCAACGGCGAACCCATCACCACGCCGGAAATCGCGGCGAAATACCGCATGGCGCTTGTGTTCCAGTCCGGTGCGCTGCTCAATTCCCTCACCGTCGGCGAAAATGTCGGCTTGTATTTGACGGAACATCGTCTGAAAACGCCGGCGGAGATTGAAAAAATCGTCAGCGAAAAACTCAACGATGTCGGCCTGAAAGACGCCGCGAATAAAATGCCCAGTGACCTTTCCGGCGGCATGAAAAAACGCGCCGCCATCGCCCGCGCGCTGGTTATCGAGCCGCAGCTGATTCTTTACGATGAGCCGACGAGCGAGCTGGATCCGCTGTCCGCCGTTGTCATCGGCGACGAGATTCTCGAACTGAACCGCCGCATCCACGTCACCTCGCTTGTGGTGTCGCATGACCGCGACTTGGCGTTCGGCGTGGCCGACCGCATCGCCGTCATCATTGACGGCCAGATTGTCACCGTCGGCACACCCGCCGAGGTGAAAAATTTCAACGACCCGCGTGTCAAAGAATTTTTGAATGCAGATTTCAAACGTGAAAAATAAACGACTCCGCCTATGAAAAATTTACTGGAAACCAAGCTGGGCATTTTTGTCGCCCTCACCGTCATTGCCGCCGTGCTCGTCATCGAAACGCTCGGCAGCGCCGACCTGTTCACGCGCGGCTACCACATCAGCGCGCTGTTTGACTCGGCGCAGGACTTGAAGGTGGGCGACCGCGTGAAGATGGCCGGCGTGGAAATCGGCCGCGTGGAAAAAATCGCGCTCGCCGACAGCAAGGTCAGCGTCACCATGAAACTGCGCCCGGAAGCCGGCGTGCGCACGGACAGCCGGGCCGTGATCAAATTCACCGGCTTGATGGGACAGAATTTTGTCGGCATTTCGTTTGGCGCGCCGGGTTCGCCCAAGGCCGAGGACGGCGCGGTGCTGGAGACCTCCGAGCAGCCTGATTTGAGCGCCATCATGGCCAAGCTGGATGCCGCCGCCAGCGGCATCCAAAACCTCACCAAGAGTTTCACCGGCGACAAGATTGACAACCTGCTCGGCCCGCTCACCGATTTCATCAAACAAAACAGCGCGCCCATCACCGCGACGATTGCCAACGTGAAAAATGTTTCCAGCCAGATTGCCGCCGGGCAGGGCACCATCGGCAAGTTGATTTATGAAGACGCGCTTTACGCCTCGGCGCTTTCCACCGTGAGCAATCTGCAGGACACAGCCACCTCGGTGCGCGCGGTGGTGAACAACGTCAGCGCCGGCCAGGGCACCATCGGCAAACTGCTGACGGATGACAGCCTCTACAACAGCACCGCCACCGCGATGACCAACGTGAATCAGATTCTGCTCAAGGTGAACAACGGGCAGGGCACCATCGGCAAGCTCGTCAACGATCAGGAATTTTACAAGAACGCCAAGCTCTCGCTGCAAAAGCTGGACAAGGCGGCGGACGGACTGGAAGACCAAGGCCCGTTGAGCGTCCTCGGCATCATGGCGAACAATCTGTTTTGAAGGATGAAGGCAGAAGGATGAATGATGAAACAAAAGCCATAACCGCCTTCGGCTTCATCATTCATCCTTCATAATTCTGCCTTCGTTTTTTCAGGCCAGCCCGAGATTCTTCACCACCTGCACGGTGGAATGCGCCTTGTTGAGCGTGTAGAAATGCAGTCCGGGCGCGCCGGCGCGCAGGAGTTCCTCGCACTGGCGCGTGGCGTATTCGATGCCGAATTTCGCGGCGGCTTCATCATCGGTGCCGATCTCATCCAGCTTCGCCCGCAGCGCCGGCGGAATTTTTGCGCCGCACATCTGCGTGAACTTCGTGATCTGCGTCGCGCTGACGATGGCCACAATGCCCGGCACAATCGGCACGTTCACGCCGAGCTTCTGCGTGAGGTGATCGCGAAATTCAAAATAATCCGCATTGTCGAAAAATAATTGCGTGACGACAAAATCGGCACCGGCCTCCACTTTTGCTTTCAAGTGCTGCCAGTCAGCATGTTTGCCAGCCTTGCAGGCGATGTGGCCTTCGGGAAAGCCCGCGACGCCCACGGAAAATTCGCCCTGCTCGCGGATGAATTTCACGAGCTGCGCGGAAAATTCAAAGCCGCCGGGCGTGGGCTGAAATTCGCCGCCGCCGGGCGGATCGCCGCGCAGGGCGAGAATGTTTTTACAGTTTAACGCGCGGATTTTTTCCAACAGCGCACGGACTTCGTCGCGGGTGTGGTTGACGCAGGTGAGATGCGCGAGCGCGGTGAGGCCGTGCTGGCGCTGGATGCGATCCACAATTATCAGCGTCTTGTCGCGGGTGCTGCCACCGGCACCGTAGGTCACGGAGCAAAAATCCGGTCGCGCGGCGAGCAGGGCGGGAATTTGTTTTTCAAACAGACTGCGGTCGCCTTCGTCGGTCTTGGGCGGAAAAAATTCCAGAGAGATGACCGGCTGGCCCGCCGCTTTTTTTTCGGCGTAGATGTCGCGGATGAATTTCACGGGGCGGGATTATGCCGGAAGTTGGCAGAAGGGAAAACAAAAAGCCCCTGCCAGCGAACCGGCAGGGGCCAAGGATTCTAAATTAGATTAGAATTTGTAGATGACGTTGGCATATAGCCCCACCGAGGTGCGCGCGGCAACACTGGTGCCGGCCGGGGTGAAGTAACCAAAGGCCGGAGCCCAGGTGCCGGTCATGATATGATCCCAGCGAACTTCCAAGCGGCTGACGACGTTCGCCCAGAGGTCGTATTCAACCGTTTCGGTGAGCGCACAGCCGCTGTCGGTGCCCAGCTCATTGCTGGCGACCGCGTCAATTTCCCAGTATTCAGCCCGGGAGTTGAAGCTCAATTTGTCCGTAGCCTTGATGGTGTTATACAGGCCAAAGATGTAATCATTGGCATGGATGCCGAATATCGAGGTGCCGCCCAAGTTTTGCACGTAGTCAAATGACCCACCAAAGGTGACATCTTTCCACGGGCTGTTGAGGGTCGCACCGGCATACAGGTTGGCTTGATTGCCGCCCTGTCTGCCACCGGCATATTGCACGCCACCGGCAAAGCCGTAAACGGCGCCGAC
>CAIXPZ010000172.1 GCA_903921455.1 uncultured Verrucomicrobia subdivision 3 bacterium
CCAGCAGCTTGGCGATGTCTCGCTGCGACCGCTTCCCGGCCGCCAAGGTTAAGATGGACTGTTGCAGGCTCACGCTGAGTGTCTTCATCGCGTCCTTGTGCAACACTCGCCGCACTCAACGCAATCTTCACTTCAGGTGGCCGGTTTTGAACTGCCCATCACTGGCTGGTTTTAACTGCCCGCTGACAGCCTTTGGCCTTCAATTGGTAATGGATGGTGAGTCCCATTTGATTCTCCTTTAGTTTAAGGTTCTTGGTTGTGGGTTTCGATTTCAATCTCGTCCGGGTGGACGACGAGCTGGGCACCGAGGCCGGCCACACGCGGAACGCATGGCCGGCCGGTGGTGACGACACCTTTTCGGTGCCAATTTATTCTTCGTCGGTGGGTTTGTATTTCAACTGGCTGACGAGGCATTCAGCGGCCTCCACGTCATCGCGTTTGCCCAGATACACCGGCTGATACAACACACCGCTCTGTTCGTGGGCATACAAGAACTGCAGTTCGATCACCTCACCGACTTGAGGGATGCTGTGGTTGGCCGGGATGGTGACATTGCCGGCCGTCTGCCAGCCCTTCTTGCCCAGCAGGCTGATCTGGACACTGCGTTGTTGGTTCACCTTCGTCACCAACGCTGACAGCGTCGCCACGAACTTGTGCTTCAACTGGGTGCCGCCACTGTTGGGGCGGCCCGGCGTGTAGGGCGCGAAGATCTGCTTAAACACAATCCCTTCGCGTTTGTCGGCCTTCAGTTGACCCAACAACGCCAGCTTCTGTTCCGTGGTGAACGCCGTTTCCACGAGCTTGATGACCCGCTGCTGAACCGAGAACAACAGATTCATCAGCGCCGCCAACCGTTCACGGTAGGGCCAGTCACGGATGTCCACGCCGTCCAGTTCCAGCAGGTCGAAGGCAAACAGGTTGTCGCCAATGCTCTCACCGTCAATAGTCACGTCCGCATCAAAGCCGCGCACCACTTCAAGCAAAGGCAGCGCCAGACCCACGGTGTTACCCTTTTTGTTGATCCCGGTGATGTCCCGGCCTTGCTTGCGAACAATGAGCCGCCGACCATCCTGCTTTTCCTGCATACAGTAATTGTCGTCCTGGATGAGCGTGAGCACCTGCTCTTCGTCAATGCTGTTGAGGAGTTGAGGTGCCAGCCCGGAGGGCTGCTGGTCACTGTGCTGATACGGAGTGCCCGCTTCGCCTTCGGTGTAGCCCTTCGACTTCTTTTCCTTCACGAGCTTTTCGTAGATGCGCTGCGCGCTGGCGTAATCCACCGGCACGTTGGTCTTGGTGCCGGTGTTCAAGGTCGAACCCCGCCGGCCATACGCGAAGTTGACGACGAAGCGTTCACCAGCAGCTTCGATCTGGCATTGGTAAACTTTGTCACTGCTGCCTTCGCGGTAATACAGGGTGACGTTTTCGAGTTTTGGTTGTTCGAGTGTTTGCATGTTTGTTTTTCCTTTGGTTGATGTTTTTTGGTTGATGGTTGATTTGTTTCCGGGTTGGTTGGTGGTCAGGCCGATTGGCTGGGGGCGTCGGCCGATCTCAGTTCAAGGATCCCGGGGGCCACGCAGACGACGTGGACATGACTGCCGGGCTGAAAGCCCGCCTGCTCCAGCCAGCGGCCGAGCAGACGGATTTTGGGCTTGAGCCGGCCGTTCCAACGGTCGCCGTGTTCTTCAATCTTCAGTCTGCGAACCGTCTTGGTTGATTCGTTGGTTTGCATAAAAATGGCCGGACACTCGACATCGAGTATCCGGCCGGGGTTGGGGTTTGGTCAGTAGCCGCTCAGTAGCTGATTTCGCAATGTTGTAGTTCGCCGGCTTTGGCTTTGGCCAGCCCCTTGATCCGTCCCGGGAACGCCTCGAAGTCCAGCAGCAGCACCAGCCCCGGATGCGACCGGGACAGGCGTTGCAGCCGCTTCAGGTCGTGGGCCGGCGTCTCGAACTGGCAGACGAACCGGCGCGGCGATAATTGCAGCGGCTCGGGATAACGCAGTCGCAGGGATTTTTCCCACGCACCGGCCTGGAACCGTTGCACATCACGCTGTGACCCGATCACCGTCAGCCGGCATTCGCACCGGCTACGCATGGCGGCCTCCATCGAACTTTCGACATTCCCTGACGAACTCGCAACCCATGCAGCCAAAGCCGGCTGCCGGAATGAAGTCCCCTCGGTCCAGACCGTCCACATAGTCCTCCATCAGCCGGAACAGCCGGGTGCGCTGGTATTCCAGCATCGGTTCCGCCGGCGTGATGATGACCTTGGGAACTTTGGTTTTGACGAGATGATGCAGTTCCCGGCCGGACTCGCGTTTGCCGGTGCATTCGCGATACAACACCGAGTAGCAGTCCAACTGAACCCCGTTCTGATGCAGCGCCATGTCGCTGTCCGGTGCCTTGGCTGCCGTTTTGAAGTCCACGATCCGACCACCGGCCCGGACCAGATCCAGCACCCCGATGAGCACCGGCAGGCCGTGCGCTGTCAGGTCAGCCTCGACCGGCACCTCCACGGCTTCCGGCATTTCGTCGGCCTTGATTGGCGTCTCGGTGAAGTATTTCTCCAATACGTTCCACGCCGAGGTCTTCTGTTCCGGCTCTTCGCCGTCCCAGTTGATCGCGCCGCCCTGATCCAGCCAGCCCGTCTCGAACACCTGTTTCAACTTGGCAATTTCAAACGGCTGCCGACGCCACCGGGTCATGTTCCATTGCTGCAAGACCAGATGCACCACGCTGCCGTAGTGCAACGCCGCCGTCTTCGGCTTGGTGAGCTTCAGGACGTAGCGGAAGTAGAACTTCAACCGGCATTGCAGCCAGCAGTTCAGCCGGGAGGCGGACAAGGTTCGCTTCAGCTTTTCAATGGTCGTGGGCTCTGCCGGTGATACCACGCCGTTCTCCACCAGGGCGATCATCGCCCACCTGCTTTCGGCGGGCTGAACCGGGCATTGCGCGGCTTGCTCTGGCCGGTCTGTTCCAGCAGCTCTTCAATCAGGCCCGACGCTTCCAGCTTGTTGAGCAGCTTGACACCTTTGCCGAACCGGTCTTGCGCCAGCTGCTCGACGTGGTTCTTGTCGAGCTTGTGCTCCTCGGTGATCTTGAGGATCAGCTCGCGCTGTTTGTCCGAGCAGGCCCACTGGTCGGGTTCGGGTTTGGGCTGGCCGTGGCCATTCGTGTGGCCGTTGGGTTTGGTTTCACCGGGCAGGAAACCGACCTGCTGGATGTTGCGGTCCACGCTCTGCTGCAACACGTCATACAGACGGGCGGATTCTTTTTCCGCCTGCGCGATGTCGCTGAGTTCGGATTTGAGCGTGACGCTGAACTGATGGCTGCTGTAACCGGGCAGGCCGATTTTTTTACTGTAATTAGCTTCGAGGGTGATCATGTGATTTTCCTTTCTTGTTTATGGTTGTGAGTGGTGGGTGATTTGTTTCGTGGCTTCGTCGGCGAACACGACTGTGATCCGGTGGATGCGGGCCGCCCGGCCATCCCGCTCCAGCCAGAGCCGCACGAACTCTCCGACCGACGCGCGGCACTGTGGCCGCACCAGCTCCAGATGCCGGGCATCCCCGGCATACTGGTTGAGGGTCGGGGTCAATGACTGTTGCAGCGCCGTCATCAACTCCCCGGTTGAACCGCGACCCCAGCCCCGCACCGCCAGCGTGGTCAACTGGTCCGTGTGGATGGCCGGCGGCAAACTCGGCTGGATGACCGGCGCCTTTACCAGCAGGCACCCCTGCTTCAGTTCGAGGTGCCACGGCTCCCGGAGGCACAGGTGGTAGCGGTAGGTGACCGGGGCCTGGATCTGCACGGTGGACGTGCCAAGGTCAACCAGCCCCCAGCAGGTGACCAGATCGCTGTTCCGGGTGAACGTCTCGTTGAACGTGGCCGTGGCCAGTTCAAGGTTGAGTTCCCGGGTGATTTCGGGGATGGCCGACACGAAACGTTCGGTCAGGTTTTCGTCCGTGAAGGGCTGGGGGATGGGCGGGGCCGACTTCGGCTGGCTCGGTCTGGCCAGGAGCAGCAGCGCGGTCAGGGTGGCTCCGCCGGTGATGAGGATGGGGGTGAGATGTGGGTTTTCGATAAGAGGCTCCTTTCAGGAAAGACCGGCCGACCGCCGGTGGGTTGTGGTTTAACGTCCGTAGTGATCGCGCCAGAAGCGATACACCTGGGCCGCCCCGACGACGGCGAGGAAAGCGATCAAATACGGCCAGACGTAATAGAGGATGGTGAGGACGACCAGGGCGAGTATGCCCAGGCCAAGGGTGCGATTTTGCATGGACAGCCTTTCGTTAAAACGGCCGGGGTTCATGCGAACCCCGGCCGTTGATGATTATTTTCGCCGTTCGTGCCGGCACGCCAGTTTCTCCCGGTTCGTGTTCATGTCATGCTTCCAACCGGGCAGCCGGCGCACCTCGACCAGAATGTCCACGCCCATGAATTCCAAGATCAGGTCCGCCAGCCGACTCTTGCTGTTCTGCATCGTGGAGCGGTCCACCTTGAACGCCACCGCCACATCCGAAACGGTCCGGCCTTCCACGAGCGCCACGATGATGGCCTTCTCCCGCACCGGTAGCCGGGCCATCAACGTCTGCCAGTCGAGGTTGCGCGCGGCGATCATGGCCGGGTCTTCCGTGTCCTGGGAGAACACGTCCTGCAACTCGAAGATCTCGCCGCCAGTTTCCTCGTTGGTCGCCACGACCTCGTTGAGGGAGTGCAGCCGGGTGTGACCGCTCAGTTGGGTGCCGGTGGCCATGACGTCCACGCGGGATGACCCAGTGGAACGGCGGCCTGATTTGCAGTGTTGAATCGAATAGTAGGCGATGTTGCCGGGAGTGACTTGCTTGCCGGCCAGTTCGACGCTGTGCAGCAGCTTGGCGGCGATGGCGGTGGCGTCCTGGATCAGTTCTTCGTGATCCTCGGCCCCGACGCAATGGACGCAGCGGGGAATGGCGGAACGGAGACGGGGGACGACTTCTTCCTGGAGTATCCAGCCTGCTTGGGGTGACATAATGTTTTATGGGAACCCGGGCGTTGAAATGGCGGTAGCGCAGGCTGCCCGGAGCCGCATGACCGGGCAGAAGAAGGAGACCCCTACCGAAAGCTTATAGCCCAAGAAAAAGGGCTGTTGCGCGGAAGGGATGGAGGGCTGAATCCCCCAATGGGGATAAAAAGCGGGAAAAATTTAAGACCTGAAAAGTGGTCAAGAAGTGGTCAAGATGATTTTTGCGGTAAAGTGGAAAATCATAAACCCCTTGATTTATATGGTGCACCCATCAGGAGTTGAACCTGAAACCTGCTGATCCGTAGGTTTGGCCACCGCAATAATCGGCAATGAACACGGGCACTTTATCATTATTCATTGGCGGTGTCAAGGGGTGCTCTCTCCTGCACCCCGCTCCAGAGGGCAAAGCAACTGTATCAGATTTGTATCTTTTTTGGGTTTCAGACCTGGCGAGCCAAAAACAACAATCGAATCCACTCATGACCCAAAATATGCTGATACAATTCTGATACAGTTCGCGGCTTTCTTCCGAGCTAAAAATATCCGCCGCAGTCACCCGCAGCTACCGCAGCCACCTTTTACAGAATCGCAAACCACAGACTGTTCTTCTGGGTTTTGGGAACCGCTTACTGCGGTTACTGCGGATTGCTGCGGCGCTTTTCTCCTGATATCGATTTTGCCAACTGTTGGGCAGACAAGTCAATTGGAGCGGATGCCAGTCCTTTTTTAATGTTGGCAACGGATTTATCCAGCATCATCAATGAACGGGCGGAAATGGCTTGGGGCGACACCAATACGCGCGGCTCCAGATAAAAACAGCCATTCGACAG
>CAIXPZ010000173.1 GCA_903921455.1 uncultured Verrucomicrobia subdivision 3 bacterium
CCATTTTACAGATTTTGAGCCTCACGCTCTTTGAGAAAATGCCCATTTCACAGGCACTCGCTCAACTCCCGCCCAATTCCCCATCACACGATGCCGATAATCATCAATGTTTACTGGGTTTTTAAGCGGGACAGGTGTGACAGGTAATATGTTTGTATCGCTGCCTAACAAGCCGGCATCCCCGAGATTGACAACCTGATTTGTATAGGTGATCCATGCAATCGAAGTCAAAGGGTCATCCGCCAGCACCAGATGATGTTCCCCAAGCACCCGGACCAGCGCTTCTTTAGCCGTCAGATTTTTCCAGCGAAAATTCAGGAGTGGCTCATGCGTATTATTGCCCTGGCCAGCGGGCGACGCCCACCATTTAGTCACTCTAGCATCGATGAGGAAATTAATATCCGCCAAACGCGACAAATTTTCTATGGCGGTGCTTATTGGTATATCTGCCATCACAATCAAAGGCTGGACCTGATTGGTTATCGGCACGGTGGGCTGCGATGCAGGAATATTGGTTATCGGCACGGTGGGCTGCGATGCAGGAATATTAGTTGGAACCGCATTCGAGAGGGTCACGAGAGGAAACGATTGACTTGGCGCAGACGTTGTGACGAAGGAAAACATGGTCACCACATAGAAGATGACAAACCTTTGAGACCCGGCTGATTTCATCTCGTTGACTTTGCTCCCGACTAAATGTTTTGTCCAGCCAAAGGCGTGTGCCTTTACAAAAAGAGAAAGTTTTTGCTATCGATAGGCACGGATAAAACACAGAAGGAAAAACCAAAATTCCAGCGGTGACCGCAGCGGAGGCGGAGGGTAATTGGGAATAGACACGCGTAGCTGACCGGCAGGTCAGCCCTACCAACGTGTGGTAGGGTGGCGCTGCCGCGCCGCCACATGGCTGACAACCAAATCCATCACGTCGTCGGGTTTTTACGTCACCGCCGCCAATGCCATCATCGGGTCAGTCCGTTTTAACATGTGATCGCGCGCCGGAACCAGAGGGTCACGGACGGGAGCCATCTGGTCGCGGTCCGACGGCCGGCATCAATACGTGGGAGCCCGAACCAAAGGCCAGGCCGGGGAAACCAGCGACCTTGATTCCCCACCCCCGCCAACGCTCCGGACACTTAAAGAAATGAGACGGATACTTAAGTATTTGTGGCTAAAAATAGCCAATCGGGGAGGCAAAATGGTGTTTTTGTCCAAAATACGGGCAAAAAGGGGGTTCAGAGACGTTACGGTGTGATGGGTGGGAGATTTGACAGCGAAACATCGGTTCCGGAGGGACAGATGATGTTTTCAGTCGTCCCGCTGGGACGAAACATTTCCTGACGGCACTCCCGGCGTTAAAACGTCGGGCTATTGTCGGGAGGTCCCTTTGGGACGAACCGAGACGATGGTTTGAGTGCGAGCCACCAGTGGCAGATTTGCTGCCGCCCCAATTACGCCCGACACGGCGGACGCGACGTGTTTGCTAAATCTGTTTGCCAGGCCATATACGGCCTGAATTTCTGCTGGACATCATTTTTCGTCGCGCCTAGTGTCGTTCCATGAAAAAGGATAGGCTACATAGGCCGACGTTCATTGTTAGTTAGGCGGCACGAGACGATCATGAACTCGTATCCAACTCAAATGGTAATCACGGTTGTTGCGGTATTTATCAGCAGCGTATATTTTGATGCGGCAGCGGATTCTCGAGCTTCCACCGCAGTGCTTAGTGCGTCTTACAGCGGTAGTTTATCGGGGCGCGATTACGTCACCGATGTTTCAATTGCAGACGTAAAGAAGGGTCCGATTTGGAGATTGACGGAACCCAATCCACCGTTGTCAGTTCGTGCGGCGGAGCGCGCCGCTTCGAATGCGCTTTGGAGAGTAGTGGGCGAGACGAAAGGATGGAAACGACGTGATATCGTTTTGGATGATTGGAATGGCGGTTTCTGGAGCTATCGCTTTTCTTTCACCAGAGAATCGATGCTAACTACCAATCAGATGCGTTCAAAAGCGTCTTGGCTTTCAGTTGTGGTTTTGATGAATGGATCGGCGATTGCGCCGGTTCCTAAGCCTGAGAAAAAGTGATGCCGCCTAATCTGAGGATAGGATACAAGCCTTTGGATTTTCTCCGCGCTACGCGCAAGCGTGTTTTTCGGGGCTTTCGGTTTCTATTTCCCTTCGCGCAATGCTTCCAACCCAGTCGCCGCCTTTCCGCACGCGGCTTATCTTCGGTTTCCCCCCGTTTCAGTAATTCATCCGGTAGAGAATGCGGTTGGCGTCGCTGATGGCCCAGAGGCTGAGCGGGTCCACGGCTTGGGGGAATTTGATGAAGCGGGCGCTGCCGTCGGCCATGGCGTAGTTGGAGCCGCCGGAGCTGCCGGCGCCGTTCTGCGCGCCGCTGGTGGCGCCGCGGTTGGAGTGCTGCCCCTGTTCGGCAATGCCGGCGGTGTCGTTGCCGTTCCCTTCCAGGAGGTCCATGTAGAAATCCCCGGCGTCATGGCGTTTCTCGCCGAGCACGACGGTGTCGGTGGGGTGGAGGATGGCGTTTTCCTTGATGCCGGAGCCGTTGGCGAGGATGAGAGGGGAAAGCGTGCCCCAGGCGGTGGTGCCGAACTGGTCGGCAAAGTAATCGTTCCAGCCGTTGATGAGGTAGCTGCGGGGGGAGGCGTCGGCGATGTTGTTGGAGGTGGTGTTGCCGACGGAGTTGGGGCTGGTGGGCAGGGAGATGTCGGTGGGGCACAGGAGGCATTTGATGTTGCGCCCGTAGTTGTCGAAAAAGCGGTTGGGCCAGCGGTTGACGTTGTCGCGGGGCGGATAGGCGCCGCGGTTGTCGTCGAGGTAGAGGCGGCTGGCGAGGCTGAGCTGGCGGAGGTTGTTGAGGCAGGAGATGCGGCGGGCGGCTTCCTTGGCCCGGCTCAGGGCGGGCAGCAGCATGGCCGCGAGGATGGCGATGATGGCAATGACGACGAGCAATTCAATCAGGGTGAATGCGCGACGATTTTTCATGGGGAATCAGACGCCGGAGGCGGGGATTTGTTTCAAAATACTTTCCACCCGCCGGCAAGCTTATTTGGCCGGCGGCGTGAAGTCGGCGGGGGTGAGGGTGGGATTGGTAGCGATGTGGTCGTGGGTTTCGGTGGCGGTGATGTCCTGGGAGGCGGGCAGGTGCAGGGCGATCTCGGGATGGGTCTTGGCGGCCTCGGCGAAAGCGGCCTTGAGGGCGGCGGCGCTGGTGACGCTGCGGACCTGGCGGATGAGGAAGTCGCGCTTGCCGAGCCAGAGGGTCTTGGTCTGGCCGGAGGTCAGGGCGCTGGTGAAGACATAGCAGTCGGTGTCGCCGACTTTTTCGTCGGGCAGCCGTTTTTCGCGGGCGGGCAGGCCGAGCTGGTTGCCCCAATTCATTTTGAAGAAGGTGCCGGGCACGGTGGCGGCGGCGCTGCCGGAGATGCCGGTGGCGCTGCTCAGGGCGATCTCGCGGCCGGCCAGCTTGCGCGCGCCGGTGCCCATGTCCAGGAAATCGCCGGCGCCGGCGGACCAGACGGATTGGGGCTTGGTCCTGGTGGTGGCGTAGGCGGAGTCGTTGCTCTGTTCCCAGGTGATGCAATAGAGATTGGTCCGGGCGAGCTTGATGGTGAAGGTGGTGGTGATGGTGCTGGCGCCCAAGGTGGCGACGGTCCTGCCCTCATCGCGATAGCTGGTCAGGGCGGCATAGGCGGCCTGGGCCTGCTTGAAGATGTCGGCGGTGGTCAGGGTGTCGGCGGCCCGGAGACCGGGAACGGTGGCGAGCAGCAGGGCGGCGGCGAGGCCAAGAGCGAGGCGGGGATGGTTCATAAGCTGGGAAAGCCATCATGCCCCCGTCCGGGGAAATCGGACAGCGAATTTTTAAAATAATTTGCGGCCGGCCCGGCCTGGGCGGGGCAAAGCCGGAGGCGGCGACAAAAACGGGTTTGACTTGGACAGCCCAGTGCGCGATGCTGGCGGCAGTTGACTGCGAGATTCCCCTTGCCGATTCAAGGAAAAATAAATCCGATCGGTTGGTAAATTCAAATTGAACTTTTCCTGACGCAGCCCGTCCAATGCGGGACCATTGTCCCGACGCAAGGACGGTTGCCAGCGGAATCCCCGGTCAGCGCAACCAACTAATTTATATGGCAAAAGCCCCCACCAAGAAGATCACCAAGAAGTCCGCCAAACCGGCGGCCAGCGCCGCCGCGCCCGTAACCGCCGCGCCGGCAGCCGAAGCCCCCGCCCCGGCGGCTCCCCCCGTGCCGGAACCGATGTTTGAAGCGCCCGCGCCCGCGGAAAAGCCCAAGCCCGCGCCGGTGGAAGCGGAATTGCCGGCCGAACGCACCGTGGACAGCATCAAGGCGGCGGCCACCGAGGACGCCCGGAAGGATTCCTCCCGTTACGCCGCTGAATCAGCCCAGAAGCTGCGCCCGCCGTCCGCCCCGGTTGAGCATTCCAACGAAGACGGCCGTGAAGAGGGGCGCTACCCCGACCGCCGCCTCGGCGGCTTCCAGCGCGACCGCATCGCCACCTCCTTGAACATCGCCAAGCTTCAGGGGATGAACATGACCGAGTTGAACCAGATGGCGCGGGATTACGGCGTGGAGAATTTCGGCACGATGCGCAAGCACGAGGTCATCTACCACATCCTCTCGAAAAACGCGGAACGCGCGGGCGTGCTCTTCTCCGAAGGCGTGATCGAGGTGCTGCCGGAAGGCTTCGGCTTTCTGCGGTCGCAGAGTTTCAATTACCTCCCCTGCCCCGAGGACATTTACGTTTCGCCCTCGCAGATCCGCCGGTTTGATTTGCAGACGGGCAACTTGATCACCGGCCAGATCCGCCCGCCGAAGGAGAAGGAAAAGTTTTTCGCGCTGCTGAAGGTCGAAGCCGTGGACGGCGAAGATCCGGAAAAGGCGAAGAACAAGACGCATTTCGACAATTTGACGCCGCTGTTCCCGAACAAGCGGTTCATCCTCGAGACGGCGGCGGATGAATTGAGCACCCGCGTGCTAGATCTGGTGTGCCCGATCGGCAAAGGCACGCGCGGCCTGATCGTGGCGCCGCCGCGCACGGGCAAAACCGTGATGATGCAGAAGATGGCCAACGCGGTGCTGAAGAACAATCCGGAGACGTATCTGTTCATCCTGCTGATCGACGAGCGCCCCGAAGAAGTGACGGACATGGAACGCTCCTGCAAAGGCGCGGAAGTGATTTCCTCGACGTTCGACGAACCGCCGGAGCGCCACGTGCAGGTGGCCGAGATGGTCATCGAAAAAGCCCGCCGCATGGTGGAGCAAAAGCGCGACGTGATCATCCTGCTGGATTCCATCACCCGTTTGGCCCGCGCCTACAACACGGTGCAGCCGCACTCCGGCAAGATTCTTTCCGGCGGCGTGGATGCCAACGCGCTGCACAAGCCGAAGCGCTTCTTCGGCGCGGCGCGCAACATCGAGGAAGGCGGCTCGCTGACCATCATGGCGACGGCGCTCGTGGACACCGGCAGCCGCATGGACGAAGTCATCTTTGAAGAGTTCAAAGGCACCGGCAACATGGAAGTGCACCTCGACCGCGCGCTGGTGGACCGCCGCATTTTCCCCTCGATCAACATCGAGCGCTCCGGCACCCGCAAGGAAGAGCTGCTCTACCATCCCGACGAAGGCAGCCGCGTCGCCATGCTGCGCCGCGCCCTCACCGGCGTGCCGCCGGTCGAGGCGATGGACCTCCTGCTGGGCAAACTGAAGAAGACCGGGAGCAACATCGAATTCCTGCTCAATATGGCGATTGGCTGAAGATTCGCCGCAACGGTGCTTCATTTTTTGTCGGCGGTGTGACAATATCTGGCATGCGAATGCCAAAGAAGGTTTCGCCATGACCGGTTAATGAAATTATTTTAAGGCACGAAAATGAAACACCTTGTTCATCCCAAAGCGTGGTCCGGCGCAGCCGTCCTGCTCCTGCTGCTGGCGGCCGGCTGCGACCGTGACAATGTCAAAGTTTACCAGGCGGATGCCAAAGACGCGGCCGGGACGCCCCCGCCCGCCGCCATGCCGGCCACCATGCCCGGCGACCTCGCCGTGCCGGACAACTCCGGCCAGCCGAAGTTGACCTATACTTTGCCCGAGGGCTGGAAGGAAAAGCCGCTGACGCAATTGCGCGTGGCCAGCTTTGAGATCACCGACAACGGCAAGACGGCGGATGTCAGCGTGATTCCCCTCGGCGTCATGTCCGGCGGCGATTTGGCGAACGTCAACCGCTGGCGCGGCCAGGTCGGGCAATCCCCGGTCACCGACGTTGAACTGGCCCAGCTGACCGAAAAAGTGGAGATCGCCGGCAAACCCAGCGATTTATATGACATCGCCGGCACCAGTCCCGGCAGCGGTGAGGCGACGCGCATCATCGGCGGCATTTTGCACGGCGACGATTCGGTTTGGTATTTCAAGATGATGGGCGAGGCGGAGCTGACGGAGAAGCAGAAAGCCAACTTCGTCGCGTTTTTGAAATCCGCAAATTTCAGCAAGCTGGCCGCCCCGTCCACGATGGACATGAGCCAGCTGCCCCCCTCGCATCCGGCGATTCCGGGATTGAGCACCGACAGCCAGACCGCTCCCGCCGCCGAGGCCGGCGCCAAGCCGACGTGGACGGTGCCCACCGACTGGAAGGAAGGCCAACTCGCACAATTTCTCGTCGCCAAATTCGTGATCGGCAGCGGCGACGCGACCGCCGCCGTGAATGTCAGTTCGCTGTCCGGCGATGGCGGCGGCTTGCTTCCGAACATCAACCGCTGGCGCGGCCAACTCGGCCAGGCGCCGCTCACGGAAGCGGACCTGGCCAAGCTGCCGACGATTGACGCCGCCGGCGTCAAGGCGACCTTGGTGGATATTTCCGGCACGGACGCGCGCTCCGGTCAGCCCGCGCGGCTCGTGGGCGTGGTGCTGCCGATGAACGGCCAGACGTGGTTCTACAAATTGATGGGAGAGGCCACGGTGGTGGCCCAGCAACAGGACGCGCTGATCCAGTTCGTGCAATCCGCGAAATACCCGGCGGCCCAATAAGACTTCCCCCCGCCGCCCATGAAAATAATCGTTAATTTCTTTACCTCGCTAAAACTCACGGTCGTGCTGCTCGCCTTTGCGATCGTGCTGGTGTTCGTCGGCACGATCGCCCAGGCGGATGAGGGGCTTTACGGCGCGCAGGCGCATTATTTCAAGCAATGGCTGGTGATCGGCGCGCACATGTTCGGCCACAAGATTCCGCTGCTGCTGCCGGGCGGCTATCTCCTCGGCACGCTGCTGCTGGTCAACCTGGTGGCCTCGCACATCTACCGCTTTGAATTCACGCGCAAGAAGCTCGGCATCCAACTCGCGCACGCCGGCGTGATCGTCCTGCTCGTCGGCCAGCTCTCGACGGATCTGCTATCGCGCGAATTGCAGATGCACTTTGCCGAGGGCGAGACGCGGAATTATTCCGACAGCGCCGGCGCTTATGAACTGAATTTTGTGGCCGGCGAAGTCGGGATTGCGGTGCCGGAGTCCCTGCTCAAGCCAGGCGCTGAAATCAAGAACGCCAACCTGCCCTTCGCCATCCGGGTGAAGGAACACTGGCACAACTCGGACATCAATTTCCGCGCACCAATGATGCAAAACGCCCCGCCGCTCACGACCAACGGCGTGGCCCGGAATTTTGATTTCCGCAAGATTGACGACGTCAAGGCGATGGATCAGCGCAATGTCCCGACCGTCCTGGTGGAATTCGTCTCGCCCGCCGGTTCGCTCGGCACCTGGGTCGCGAGCGACTGGACCGGCGATCCCTCGCTCGTCGAGGCGGTGCGCAACGGTTACGTGCAGATGGGCGCGGGCATGGCGCAGAAAATTGCCGGGCTGCTGGTCGCGCCGCAGACGGTTGCAGCCGGCGGCAAGAAATTCACCTTCGCGATGCGGCCCGCCCGCGTCCGGCACCCCTTCTCCATCACGCTGCTCAAGGCCTCGCACACGACGTATCTGGGCACGGACATCCCGAAGGATTTCCGCAGCCGCGTCCGCATTGACAACGCGCAGACCGGCGAGAAGCGCGAGGTGGAAATTTCCATGAATCATCCGCTGCGCTACGGCGGCTACACTTATTATCAATACCAGATGGACGCCGGCCAGGCCGCGCAGATGGCGGGCCGCACGCCGACCTCCGTCCTTTCCGTCGTGCGCAATCCCGGCTGGTTGACACCTTACGTCGGCTGCACGATGGTGGGCATCGGCTTGGTATTGCAGTTCATGTATCACCTCGCCGGCTTCGTGACCAAAAAGAAAAGCAAATGAAACAAATCTTTCAAAAATGGCTGCCGGCCGGCCTCATGCTGGTGATGGCGCTGTGGTTCTTTGGCAACCTGCACGCACCCAAGGACAAGTCGTTCGCCTTCCAAGAATTCGGCCAACTGCCGCTCACCGCCAACGGCCGCGTCGTCCCGATGGATTCGCTGGCGCGCAATTCCCTGCTCGCCATCCGCGAGAAACAGACCATCAACACCGAGCCGTGGAAAAGCTGGAACGAAAAGCCCGTCATCCTCTCCGCCACCGAATGGCTCGCGAATGTGATGATGAATCCCGCCGCGGCCGACAACTGGCCGGTGTTCCGCCTCGACAATCCCGATCTCGTCTCCCTGCTCAAGCTCCCGGACAAGGGCGAGAAGTGCGACGGCAAACATTATTCATGGAACCAGATCCAGCCGGCGCTTGCGGATTTTGACAAGCAAAACGAGCGCGTCCAGAAAACCGAGGCCGCCAACCGCACCGCCTACGAAAATGCCGTCGCCAAACTGCACCAGCGACTCACGCTTTACGCCCAACTGAAGAACGCCGTGCAGCCCGCCGACGCGCAGGACTGGCCGGCGGAACTTGCCGCCTATGAGGCCCTGATTCCCGACGGCGTTGCGGCGGTGCGCGCGCAGCAAGCCGGTCAGCCCTACAACAAAACCAATTTCAACGCCTTTGTCGCCAACATCGAACGCTTTCAGTTCATGGCCAATCTTGAGCCGCCGCTGATTTTGCCCCCCAATGGCGCGCGCGAATGGCGCCGCATGGGCGACGCCCTGCTGGAAGCCCCGCACGGTCTCGCCGTGGATAATTCCGTTCACGCCTACGCCAAGATGGCCGGCGCGCTCGACGCGAATGAACCGGAGCCATTCAACGCCGCCATCCGCGAACTCCGGTCGGAACTCGCCGCCGTTCAGCCCAAGTCGCTGGAGAAGGCGCGCGCGGAAGTCTTCTTCAACCAGATGCAGCCGTTCTACAATGCGATGGTCATCTACGTCCTAGCCGGTCTGCTCGCGGTGTTCTCGTGGTTCAACCTGTCGGAAACCTTGCGGCGCTCGGCCTTCTGGCTCGTGGGGCTGGCGTTTGTCATCCACACCATCGGCCTGGTCTACCGCATGGTGCTGGAAGGCCGGCCGCCGGTGACGAATCTGTATTCCTCCGCCATCTTCATTGGCTGGGGCGCGGTGCTGCTCGGCTTGATCCTGGAGAAATTCCACAAGAACGGCATCGGCCTCGTCGTCGCCTCGGTCATCGGCTTCATCACCCTGATCATTGCCCATCACCTGGCGCTCGAAGGCGACACCATGGAGATGATGCGCGCCGTGTTGGACACGAATTTCTGGCTGGCCACCCACGTGGTGACCGTGACCATCGGCTACGCGAGCACATACGTGGCAGGCTTTCTTGCGCTGATCTACGTCCTGCGCGGCGTGTTCACCAAAACGCTGGACGTGGCCACCGGCAAATCCCTGGCGCGGATGATCTATGGCATCGTCTGTTTCGCCACGCTGTTCAGTTTTGTGGGCACGGTGCTGGGCGGCATCTGGGCCGACCAATCGTGGGGCCGTTTCTGGGGCTGGGACCCGAAGGAGAACGGCGCGCTCATCATCGTCCTGTGGAACGCCCTGATCCTGCACCTGCGCTGGGGCGGCCTCATCCGCGAACGCGGCCTCGTCAATTGCGCCATTTTCGGCAACATCGTGACGGCGTGGTCGTGGTTCGGGGTGAACATGCTGGGCATCGGCCTGCACAGCTACGGGTTCACGCAGGCGGCGTTCTTCTGGCTGGTGGCCTTTGCCGTGAGTCAGCTCGCCTTCATCGGACTCGGCCTATTGCCGGTGAAATGGTGGAAAAGTTTTAAGTTGCGAGCTGCGTAACCTTCACGGTATTGCCAATCGGTTTGTGGCAAGGCCGGTTTGCTGGAGATAATCGCGCAGCCCTTTGGCAGTCACCGCTTGCACGCTGCCGTCGGCGAGACCAATGTTGCCTGCTTTTACATGGCGAGCCGCCGTCCACGCTACGGGGTCGTTCGTCCAAAATTGACACAAGCCCGGCCGGACCGGCACACCGCCAATTTCAAAATTGCTGTCGCCGGAAATAATCATCTGCGGATTCGTGCCATTGGTCACATCGACGCCGATGAAATAGCTGAGATTGACGTTGGCCAATCCTCCAAAGTTGTTAGCTGCAACCCTAGCCGCGTCCATCGGACAAATCAAAATTCTCGGCGTGCTCAACTCGTTCGACATAACTTGAAAGGTTTGAATCACGTTTCCGGTAGCTACCATCTCCATTGAGCCGCCATTCGTGACCGACACGCCCATCGGATAAATGTCGTGGTTGTCTCCTTCCCAAATCCGGTAGCTGAGGCCAATTTGTTTCAAACAATTGACACAATTAATGTGAGAAGCTCTTTTTCTTGCCGTCGCAAGCATCGGCAAAAGCACCGCCGACAGAATCATCACCACGGCAATAGACACGCCGACTTCAAACAGAGTCATCGCTGCGTTGTGGTTTTGGGAAACGCGCGGTTTCATAACCGCAAGAAGAATTACCGCGAACTGCCGCCAGCCTGCTTGAGCGCAAAAATAATCAGCCCCACAATGACCACCCCCACCACAATGCCCGCGATGAGGAAGTATTTGTTGACCTTGTTGGTCTTCTTGGAGAAGGCGGCGTTGGTATCGAAGCTGGCTGGACGCACCCCGCTTTGTTCGAGATCGTTAAGACTGACGCCGCGCGGAATGACCATGGTGGCATCCACGGATTTTCTGGAAGCCGGAGCCGGAGCCGGCGTAGCGCCGGGAACGGGGGGCGGAATCGGGGCGGCTGACGCAGCCGGCAGGGGCTGGCCGTCGTCAATCTTCAATTCCACCTGACCAAACCGCAAAGTCTGACCGGGCTTGAGAATGGCCTCAGAAATCTTGTCGCCGTTAATAAAGGTGCCGTTGGTGGAATTCAGGTCGCGGATGAGGATTTCGGAACCTTGCAGGAGAATTTCGGCGTGTCGGCTGGAAACGGAGGGGTCGGCAATCTGAAACGTATTTTCTTCCACCCGGCCAACGGTGGTGCGGTCCACGTTCAGGTCGAACGTGCGGCCGGTCATGCCCTGATTCAGGATAACTAGTTTGGCCATAGTTTCTTTGAAATGATTATGAGCGCGGCGTGATTCAAGTCAAACGTAAATCTGATTCCCTCAGCCGCGCCGCTCGATTAATTGCCGGAACTCGCCAAACAGCGGCGTGGAGTCATGCGGCCCGGGCGACGCCTCGGGATGATACTGCACGCTGAACACGGGCTTGGTCTTGTGGCGCAACCCCTCGACGGTCTGGTCGTTCAAATTGATGCGATGCACGGCAACATCGGACGGCAGGGATTTGGCGTCCACGGCAAACCCGTGATTCTGCGAGGTGATTTCCACGCGGCCGGTTTCGAAGTCTTTCACCGGCTGGTTGCCGCCACGATGACCGAACTTGAGCTTGAACGTCTTGCCGCCAAACGCCTGGCCCAAAATCTGGTTGCCGAGGCAAATGCCAAACATGGGAATGCCGGTATCGAGCAGCGTCTTCACCTCGCGGACAATATAATTAAGCGCCGACGGATCGCCCGGGCCGTTCGAAAGGAAAATGCCGGCGGGTTTGTATTTGAGCGCCTCGGCGGCAGTCGCCGTCGCGGGCAAAACCGTCACGCTGAAACCCTGCTGCCGCAGGCGGCGCAGGATGTTGTATTTCATGCCGTAGTCGAACGCAACGATGGGGATATCGGCGGCCGGCATCGGTTTGCGGAGGTTGCGCGCGTCGGCGATCTTGTTGCCGCGCACGAGGTCGAACGCCCCGCTCTGCTCGTCCTTTTCGTCCCACTTAAACGCCTGCTGGTGCGTGACTTCCTTGACGTAATCCACACCGACAAAGACGAATTCCTTCGCGCGCTTCACCGCCTCGGCTTCGGAAATAGCTTCCGTGGAAATAAAACCGTTCAGCGCTCCGCGCACACGCAGCTTCTTGGTGAGGGAGCGGGTGTCAATGCCCTGGATACCGGGGATGCCGTTCTTCTCGAGATAATCGGAGAGCGACCAGTCTGCCCGCCAGTTGCTGACGACGGGGGAGAGTTCGCGAATGACGAAGCCGGACGCGTGCGGACGCCAGGATTCGACGTCCTGCGCGTTGACGCCGTAATTGCCGATGAGCGGATAAGTCATCGTCACGATCTGGCCTTTGTAGGAGGGATCGGTGAGGATTTCCTGGTAGCCCGTCATGGAGGTGTTAAAACAGACTTCACCACAAGCCGACGCTTGCGCGCCAAAACCTGTGCCGTGAAAAACCGAACCGTCTTCGAGGGCTAAAATGGCTTTCATCAAAATTTTGAAGATACTAGGGTCGCCGGCGGGTGGGTTCAAGCGCGAACCGATTTGCGGAATGGATTTTTTGGGCTACCTTGCGCAGCCGATGACGACGCATGTCTTCAAAACCGAACTCTGGCTGCCGGTGCCGCGCGAAAAAGTGTTCCCGTTTTTCGCCGATGCCCGGAACCTGGAGGTGATCACGCCGCCGTGGCTGAACTTTAACGTGTTGACGCCAGGCCACATCGAGATGCGCGCCGGGGCCATGATTGATTACCAGTTGCGCCTGCGCGGCCTGCCGGTGCGGTGGCGGACGGAGATCACGGGCTGGCATCCGCCCTACAGTTTCACCGACGAACAGCGGCGCGGGCCGTATCGCCGCTGGAGCCACACGCACACCTTTGTGGAAAAATCCGACGGCACGCTCTGCCGCGACGAAGTGATTTACGCCGTCCCCGGCGGCGCGCTAGTGAACTGGCTCCTGGTGCGCCGCGACGTGGAGAAGATATTCACTTACCGCGCCAGGGCGCTCAAAAAACATTTTGGCGTGGCATGAAACTTTTTATGAAAATTCTGATAATATCCTTGGTTCTGGTGGCGCTGGCCGGCCTATTGAACGCAGGCTGTGCCGCCGTCCGCGCGGGCTACGAATCCGCGCCTTACCAAGTCGTCCGGCGCGACGGCAAGTTTGAGCTACGCGATTATCCCGGGGTAGTCGTGGCCGAAACACCGATGCGCGGGGCGGACAACAGCTTCATGCGCCTGTTTCATTTCATCAGCGGCGAAAATGCGGCGAAACAAAAAATTTCCATGACCACGCCCGTCTTCATGAGCGAAACCGGCAGCTCAAACGCGACCATGGCCTTTGTAATGCCGGCCAAGGCCGGCACGAACGGCATCCCGCAGCCGACTGAACCCGGCGTGACGTTGAGGCAAATTCCGGCGGGCAAGTTCGCCGTGCTGCGCTTCTCCGGCGGCCGCAGCGAGCGGAACGCGACCAATGCCGTCGCGCGGCTCACGGCGTGGCTGGAGCAGGCAAAGATTACTCCGACGGGCCAACCCGTGTTTGGCTATTTTGATCCGCCGTGGACGCCGTCCTTTCTGCGCCGGAACGAAGTGATGTTCCGCGTGGCGCAGCCGTGAGGTAACAGGCGGTCAGGCCAAGGCCAGTTGTCGCGTGACGCTTTCCAGCCATTCATTATCCGGCTGCGCGTAGGGCCGGAAAGTTTCGAGGCTGCCCTCGCGGTCGTTATAAAACAGCGCGCGGTTCAGCCCCAGCGTGCTGGCGGCGGGCGCATCAATCAAACTGGCCGAGTCGCTCGCGCTCATCTGGAACACCACGCGCATTTCAAACTCGCTCAAAGTCTTCCGGCCAAGGTAGCGACTCACATTGTTATAAGTGTCACAGGTGACGAGGATGTGGATGCCGCGCGCCGAGCCTTCAGTAATGAGGCTCAACAGGGTTGCGGCGGGCGTCGGCGCCTCGTTGCTGCCACTCGAAAAACTGAATTCATCCTCCGCCCGCAGTTTCTTGAAGTTCTGTAACCCCTGAACCAGCACGAAAATCTCCGGCCCCACCGCCTCGTTCTCGGCGCGCCGATTCAATTCCTCCGCCAAACCGGCCATCGTTTCCGCAAGGTTGCTGTTGCCGGCCAAAACGGTTTCCTGCGGCAATGCTTGGACAACGCGCTCCAGAAATTCGCGCTGCGGAAATCCCGGCGGCGTGCTGTCGAGCACCACAAAGCGCGCCGCGTCTTTGGGAAACTGCGCCGCCAGCGACACAAGCGCCACCGCAAGAATCGTCGTGGTGCGCTCCTCGCTCTGGCCGACGACCAGCAGATTTCCCCCGCTCTGCCGCCGGAAAACCGCTTCCGTCGGACCCTTGATGGAATTCGGCGCCCCGAGCCAGACGCTCGTCTGCGCGGGAATTAGCGTTGCCGTTTGCTGCAACGCCACACGCAATGGAATATTTTCCCGCACCTCCGCCGGCGCATTGCCCTCAAACACAATCGGCCCGGGATATTTTTCCGCATGATGATCCGCGCGGTCACGAATTTTCGCCAGATAACCATCCCGCGTCTTGTCGGAAAGCCAAACGGCCTGAAACGGACTGTTGCCTTCCAGCGCGCCGGCGGCGTCGTTGTAAATGCCTTCGCCCGGACGCGATAGCAATCGGGGCGCAGGATTATCCTGATCCATGATGAGGTAGGCGTCGGCCTCGTTGCATTGGAGCGCAATGCGGATGACCATCTGGCCGATGGTCGCGCGCGCGAGGGTGTAGGCGCCGCCAAGCGTTTGCGAACCGAGCAGCACATGGATCCCAAACGCGCGGCCCTGCCGCACGATGCGATCCAGCAACACCGCCGCGCCCTGCGAGATGCGATCTTCCTCGGTGAAAAATTCCTGAAACTCGTCAATCATCAAGAGCGTGCGCGGCACCGGTTCCGCGGCTCCGCTGCGTTTGTAGCCGGCCAGATCCTGCGCGCCAACTTTGCGAAACAGATCACCGCGCCGGCGCAATTCATCATCCACGCGCTGCAATACGCTCAGGCCGAATTCGCGGTCGCTTTCGATCGCGACGACGCGCGCGTGCGGCAACCGGCGGCTGCCGTAGCATGTGAACTCGACGCCTTTCTTGAAATCCACGAGATAAAACTCCACCTGTTCCGGACTGCACCGCAGGGCAAGGTTGGTGATGATGACGTGGAACAAGGTCGATTTGCCGGAACCAGTCTTGCCCGCAATGAGCGCGTGTTGCCGCGTGCCGCTGCCGATTTCGAGATATTGCAGTTTGGTTGCGCCGGAACGGCCAATCGGCACGCGCAGCAGTTCGGCAGTTTGCTCTGTCCAAACATCTGCGTCCGGCGGAGCGATCTGCGCGAACGGCACCTCGACACGATTGGCATCCTTGCTTCCCTGCCCGACCTGATGCAGAAAGTCCGTCGCAAATTCAGGCGGCGGCGGCGCATCGAACACTAATTGCACGCCCGGCGCACGCCAGTTGGCCAGTTCAAAGCCACGCTCGGTATTGACGAGACACACGCTGTTCCGGCGCAGTTCGTCCGGCACAAAATCCTGCGGCAAGGCGCTCCGCTGATCCCAGTGAATGAGCATGAAGACGCCGCAACGCGCGCCGTTCGCAGCGATATTGCGAAGCCGCTTTGCCGCCGTGTCGCTGAAGTTCACGGGGAACGAGGCGATCACGAGGAAATGATATTTTTCCGCCACGCTACCGGCCTGCGCGTTGTATTCCGCGATGGTCGCGTATTCGTTGCGGAGATACATCTGGATGATTTTCTCCATGTGTTCGTTCAACTCCGCGAGCTTCTCCTCGAACTGCGCGGACTGCGTCCAGATCCGGCTGTTGAGACTGCTCTCCTCGTAATCCGCCAGGTGCATCAGCGCGGAAAAATTCTGGCCCAGCCCGACCGGATCAAAAATGGTGAAGCTCAACTTGCCCGGCGGCGTGGTGGCGAGCAGACGGAAGATAATGTTGTTGAGCGCGCCAAACGCCTCGTCCCCACCCATTTTACCGGATTCGAATAAAATGGAGCCCTGCATCGGAAACACCAGCGACAGCGGCGCGGAGAGCGTCGCCGGCCCCGGCCACCGCAAACGCGAATCCTTCGGCAAAGCCTCGACGAATTTTTCAACGCCCGCCTCCAGCCGCGCGAACTTCGCCGCATTTTGAAATTCCACTGGCGGTTGCCATTGTTGCCAGACGGGAGAATCCCACGCCGGAAAAATCTTTTCCACCGCCGCATTGGCGGCACGCAGTTGGTCGCACAGCGGCGTGATGGTATTTTTCCATTCGGTTTCCAATTCCAGCCAGCGGCGTTGCTGCTCAATCTCGACCTGCGCCAGCTTGGCCTTATGCGCCCCGGCGATTTTACGAACTTGCGCGGCATCCTCCACTTTTAAATGCGCCAACGCATCCGCATGACGCTGCAACACCTTGGCGAGCTTGGTCTGGTGCCACTGTTCGTTTTTACGAGCCAGCCGTGATGTTTTCTCATTGATCAAAGTGGCGTTGCTGCTGCGCGACTGACTGATATCGCGGACAGCCTGCCGCCATTCCTGATTAAACGTCTGTTTAGTCTGCTCAAATTCTTGTTTGATCCGCTCCTGTTCCGACTGAAGATGCGCGGCGGATTTTTCCACACAAGCATCGAACAAGCGGCGAATCTTGGCCAGATCACCGGCAATAGCCGTAGCCAGCAGTAACGCCGAACGTCCACTGATAAAATAGAGGATGGCCACCAGCAGCAACGCTGCCAGCGCCATGCCGGCGTGGAGATGGGTAATCACCTTCCGCCCGAAATGGGCCAGCACGGGATCTGCCGCAGCGAAGCCGAGCAACAGTGCAGCCAGCAGCCAAACCGGTAAAAATTTAAAGAGCTTAGGCAGTGGTAATTTTTGGAAACGATCCAAATCGACTGTTATTTTTACCTGTATTTTTTGCAGCTCACTAAAAAGCGCATGGTGATCCGGCGATACATCCAACTCCGGCCAAGGCTGATCATGGGCGAGCAGCCGGCGGAATTTGCCGTAGCCACGGAACGCACTGCGCGTCGCGGTTTCCAGCCGCTTCCATTCATCAGCGGCGGTCAGATTTAGTTGGAATTGATTATAAGCCGTCGTGGCGTTAGCCAGTTCGTCATCACGACGCAATTCCGCCGCCTGCACCCCGCGCTGCGTTCGCTCCTTCCATTCAGCGTCGCAGTTCGTGATCGCATTCGTCACCCGCTGACTGACGGCGGCATGGGCGCGAGTAATGCGCGTCTTGCGTTTATCAAACTGTGATTGAAGTTGCTTCTTCTCCACTTCCAAGACCGCAGTCGCGCTCGCCTCGCAGGCATACGCCGCTGATTCTTGCGCCTGATTTTGCACCGCCAAAGCCGTGGCGGCGGCGGCGGACTGAACGCGGGCATCGCTATTCAGCTTCTCCTCGCGCGCGACAAATTCGCGGACGCTATTTTTCAACGCATCCAGCAAGGCCAGCATGACGTTAACCCCAGGTTGGCTATTCACAGTCGCTCCTTACTTTTTTCAAAAGTTCCTCCAGTTGTTCCAGAACCATCGTCGCCCGGTTCACGTGCCCGGAAAGTTCCACCATGAATTTACGGTCGAACTCATCGCTCTTCGCATCGCGCCAGTGGTTTTTCGTTTCGTCCCACTGTAGCAACAGTTCACGCGTCAGCCCAATCAGACGTCCCCGGTTTCCGCTTAAGTTCATTTAGCCTCCTCCGCGCTGGCCGTTTGCACGCCGACCGGTTTTCCGCTACTGGTCAGCGTGACATTCCGGTAAGCATCCAACGCCTTAAGCGTCTGATCCAGATAAGCGACGGCGCGCGACATATCGGTGATTAGAAAACCTTGGAGTTGCTCGGTCTGTTTCAATAGCGGCGCGGCGCGGTTATCCAGTTCCTTTTCCCAGCGCTTCAAGAGTTTTAATTTGGCTTCCGCTTCGTCAACTGCCCGCTGCGCGCGCTGCACCGTCATTTGCAGCAACGCGGTGGTGCCCGTCGGCAACGCGGAAAGCGTGGCGTTGAACAACTCGCGCTTGGCCTCCTCCAGCCGCCGGGCGCGCCGGCGCAGTTCGGTTTCCCAGACCATCCGCTGCTCGTTCTCCAGCCAGAGCCGCGTGCGCGACATTTCGCCACCAACCTCCTCCATCACCGGCCGCGCCTGATTGAGAAAAATAATCAGCTTGGCCCGGAATGACTCGATGGCTTCGACCGAAGTAATCTGGGCTTTGTCGGCCATGCGTCAGCGCTGGTTAAGATACTCCTCGATACGCTGCGCCTTGCGGAGCAGAAATGGCGTGTGCTCCTTGGAAAGCTCGACGAATTTTTTCAGCGCCTTCAGCGTCTGCTTAAACTCCTCGGAAAACTTTTCGTGCTCCTGATCCGACCAGGTATCACCCAGCGCGGCAAATCGCGCGTGCAATAAGATCATCCGGTTTTCGAGATCGCTGTTGAAGCGCTGCAGTTCCTCGGCAAACCGCCGCACTTTTTCAGGTTCCATGATTGCCTGCGCCATATTTTTGCCTTTGGTGAATTGTTTCGAGTCACTATCGCAAACCTTCGGCCGTTTCGCAATGAGCGGGTTCTTTTGAATTCCATTCGGGAAAACAGGGCCAAAGCCGGGACGGTAGTAAATTCGGATTTTAGAAGTGGAGCGGGTGAAGGGAATCGAATCATGGCTGTAAATTTTCATAATTCGTTAAATTGCTCAATAACAGTGCATTCCGAACTTCCTAACCTCGACATTCCCGCATCAAAAAGCACGGTGACGAACGATGGCTGATGCAAATTGATGCAACTGCCGACGGCGTTTCCCGCCGTTGCGCGTTGGTGCGAAGTTAGCACAGTCCGGCGAATATGCGAGATCGTAATCAAAAATTTCTGGTTCATGGGGATTAGTAGTCGGACGGTAAAAGAATTGTGGTTGAGCGGCGGTCAGATTCTGTGATCAACCAAAACTTGATGCCGTTGCTCGCGCGATAGGTGGAAAGCAAACGCAAACCGGCGCGGAGCGCCAATTCATTTTCTCTCCGGTCGGCGGCGTCAAGGTCGCCCCAATCGCCGCACACATGGCGGTTAATCGAATTGCAAATATCGTCGGCGGGAATGGCTTCCAAGGCGGCGGGCGTGATGACCAACTGCCCCAAGTCGAATCGCATTTGTGAAGTAAGTATCATAAATCAGGCGGGTTTGATGTCGGCGGCGAAGTAGCTGCCGTATTTCGTGCGCGGGTCGGCGGGATGCGCGGCGTAAGGCGCACACGCTCCGCACGGATGCTGCCAGACGCAGCGGCGTTGATTCCAATGGAAGCCCAAACGCCAGAGCGTATTCGCGGCGGCGCGGTGGCTGGCGGCGGGAAAATCAATCCAAACCCACTTGCCAACAATCTCGGCCAATTCGTATTGGCGAGGCATCTGCGCCTTCAACAAGTCCAAAACTGTTTGCGTCCGTAATTCGCGGTTCGCGTTGTGCTTGGCAAAAGCCCGTTGCTTTTCCGCTCCAATTGATGATTGCTGGGCGGCGTTTGCTGGAGCCGCTGCTTCAACTTGAAATTTGTTTTTCATAAGCTTTTTTTTGATGTTCGCCGTCCGTGTCTCGCCGTATGCCGCTTGCTTCACCAATCGCGGAGACATTTTTTAAACTGACCACGGTTTTTTTCCGGCGTGCAAGGGGCATGACAGCGAAAGTTTCGGCGTTACCTGATAGCCGTCTCGCTGGCGTGGCCCATGCCCTTCGTCGCCGGAAAAAAAGCGCCCCGCGACAGCGGGAATTAAGAAGTTTGAAAAAGATGGCGGAGCAGCAAGCGGACTACGGTGAGATTCGGATGGCGTCTCCTTAAAACAAAACGCGCCATGGTAAAAACACTAAACAAAAATCCTCTAGCCTCGCAGACATTTATTGGAAACCCTATCCGCGTATATTTGATGCCGAGCAGACTGATTTGGTGATTTCGTCAGTGCCTGCCGAGGAACTGCTACCAACGGAAATGAGCACCTGACGGTTTTGATTGCGGAATCCAAAAGTCTCTGTCCAAGCCAGTTCTGAAAATCGAGTTCGCAGGGCTAACACGACGTTGCTAATGTGATGGCAATAAATGTATAAGCATTAATAACTAATAGTTCTTGCATTGATTTCAAGGGCGTGTGATAAACGATATCAACTCGAAGGTGACCTTCAGAGACGCTCACGGGGCCATTGGAATTCGGGGGGAAATTAAATGATTAGGAAAATCATGAAAAAAATCAGGGTTCTTCTATTGTTTGGGGCGGGGTTGATGTTGTCGTGCCATCAGCTATTTGCACAAACCGACACGCTCGGCGGGTTCAACACTGACACTGCGCCGGTTCAAGCCACTCCGCCAGACTCCATTGTGCAAGTAACTGCCGAGGCGCAAGGCTTGTCTTTGGTGCCAGCGGATCAAATTCCACCCAGCGGAACTTTTTGGTGGGTAATGCAAGCCGGTGCCTACGTGCCGATGCCCTGTCCGCCGCTGGATATGAGCGGTCCCATCTATCAAATAGCGGACGGACAATTTCTTGCGGACGATACCGGTGGACAGGTATTATCGGGGCCACGCCGGGCCAGTTCGCGGGCCGCCAATATCTCAGTGGTTTCCGCTTTGGAAACGCAGGCGAACACGGTGATAAATCTGATTGCGCAGGTTCAGGCCACGGCGGCCCGCCGGCAGATGCGGACGATGTCAACGGGCCTGTTTGGACCGCCCGGGTTGGGGGATGGCGACACGAATAGTTATGACTATTACAGTCCGAATTTTCCCGTCCAAGTGTTCACGACGAATGATTTGTGGCTGCAAATCACCGGCACGACCAATTATGCCGCCACCAACATCACCGCTTTTTTGGTGATTCATCATCCGTGGAATGTGACCAACGGCGTTTACGATTTGTTCGCCACCACCAATTTGGTTCCCAGCGCGTGGCGCTGGGTGTTGCGCTGCGCGCCTGGCCAAACCAATCTGCCCGTGACCAATCTTACCTCCGCGATAAATTTCTTTATCCTCGGTTTGACGAATGACACGGATGGTGGCGGCTTGTCGGATGCGTATGAGAAATTGGTGACGCAGACGGATCCGAACAATGCCAGTGACGACCTGACGACTCCACGCGTAGGCATTCAAGTGACCGATGCGGTAGCGGTGGCGCAGGAAGCCGGTAACACCGCGACGTTTGTCATTTCGCGGCTGGGCGGTTATATGGGCCAGCCATTGACAGTGACGTGCGGGCTTTCCGGCACGGCGGTGGTTTACACGGATTATACGCTGTCAACCGGCTCGGTTTTGGGAACCAATTTATCTGTGACGATTCCGGCGGGGGAGACCAACGTGGCGATCACGCTCACTGCCGTGAATGTTGTCCAGACCAACGGCTCGGAGACGGCCACGCTGACCTTGGAGGCCAGCTCCGTTTGGACCAACGACCCAGCGAATGCAAGCGCGACGGTGTGGATTCTGGAGGATTACACGAAGGTTTATACGTCGAACATTGATTTCAATTTGGGCGTAATGTCCGGCTTGGAAGCGGTGAATAACCAGCTTCAATTCAAGACCAACCTGCCACCACAGTTTCCATTTATCAATGTGGCGTGTTCCTATCGCGGAACGGTGGCGCGCATCAACACCACCAACGGCATGGTGCTGGGCGAGTATCGAACCACGCCGCTGGGCCTGTCATTCACTGGTCTTGATGGTCCCGGCTCGCAGCCTTCGCGCACAACGGTGGATCAGTATGGCAACGTCTGGGTGGCCAATCGCGATGACACGCTTTCGATCAATGGCACCAATTACGGCTCCATCACGCGGATTGGGTTGATTATTGGCGGAACCCGCTATCAAAAGAATTCCGATGGCACCTACACCACTAACGCGTTTGGCCAGTATGTCAGTCTGACCGATGCCAATTACAACACCTGCACTGACCGTGATGGCGACGGTTATATTCGCACATCAAGCGGCTTGGCGGACATTTTGCGGTGGAACAATGACGGTGGGGTAGATTCGCAAGGCGGGGTTTCCACCGCCGAAGATGAGGCAATCACGGAATACACGCGGGTGCCCTGCACCGGCACGCGGACGATTGCGGTGGATCGTTGGAATGACATTTGGGTGGGCGGACACACCGGCAACCGGACACACCTGAAAGTGAATGGCCTGCTAGGACTGCCGGTGCCGAACTCGGCCTTTGACCCCTATGATTCCATTGATAACATCTATTGGGGCGGCTACGGCGGTGTGATTGATGGTTTGGGCAATCTCTGGTCGTCTGATGGTGCGGGTTTAGTATGGCTGACACCGCCAACAAATCTTCCGCCGCAAACCACTGATTGGCAGGCGCTGATACCTCCGGGCGCGTATGGCATCGCGGTTGACCCGCTCCATCCCTATATCTGGCAAACAACGGGGGGAAACGGTGTTTTCCGCTGGAATACCAACGGCACGCCGGCGATGACCAATGCGGATGGCACTACTCATACTTTTTATCACGGTGACAGCTCTTCCCAAGGCTTGGCTGTGGACGCCAATGGTCATGTTTGGGTGGCGCACGGCAAAGGCGACGGCTCAGGCGGCAGCACGACCGTGGGACATCTGAACACAAATGCCACTTTTATCGGCAATGTGACGCTTCAAGTCAACGGGCTTTGGGCCGAGTATTTTGGGAATACCAACCTGTCTGGCTGGCCGCTGTTAGCCAGCACCGATTACAATAATCCGGTGGATTACAGTTGGACTAACAACTGGCCGGATGTTTCCGTGCCAACCAATCAATTTTCGGCGCGCTGGAGTGGCATTGTTTCTCCGCAAACACAAGGCGACCATGTGTTCTATGTCCGCGCCGATACCAATGCTATATTCAGGCTGACCGTGAACGGAACCGTAATCATAGACAACTGGACGCATCCGGCGATAACCGCCGTGGAGTTGTCCGGCACGAACTGGTTGGGCACGAACATTGCCTATGACCTGAAGCTGGAATATGTGCACTTCACGAACGGCGCGGCGGTCACACTATTATGGCAGGAACCCGGAGCCACAGAGGTCGTGATTCCGCTGGATCGGTTCCAAAAATATCCCAGCGGTCCCACGGGCATTTCGGTGGACGCGGCTGGCAAAATCTGGGCGGCGTGTTATGATTCAAGCTCGGCGGTGCGGATAGACCCGAACGCGGGGGCGCTGACCTACGTGGACGGAGTGACTAACCACGTCGGCTTGGTGGACATGGTAGTGGATTTGGGTAATGATCCGGGCAATCTAGCGCGCCCCTACAACTACAGCGACATGACCGGCTTCAACGAGCGGGTGGTAAATCCCACCATCAAACCTTTCAAGGGCTATTGGGTGGTGACTGATGACAGCGGCCACGCGGGGCAGCTTTGGAACAAGGTTTCGTGGAGCAATTCGCTGCCGACCGGCTGCTCTATTGAGGTTTATGTTCGCGCGGCGGATGCGCGCCCGGATTTGGGCAGCGCGGTGTTTGTGCAGGCGACGAACAACGTGAAATTCTCGGCGATCCGCGGCCGCTATATTGAAGTGCGGCTGGGCATGACGCGTGATGATGCCAGCAAACAGCCGGTGTTGTATGACTTGACGCTTTACGGAGTCAGTTCGGGTTTTGCCGGGGATTATTTACTAGATGACACTACCACCTATGAAAGACAGGACGCCACGTTTATCGCGAACTTGACCGGTGCCGCTCCGCTAACCTACCAATGGTTCAGGATGTATCCGTGGGAAACCAACTGGGTGCAGGTTGCCGGTGCAACCAATTCCACTTTCACCATTACCAATGTGGATTCATGGGTAGATGGCACTTTGGCAAGTTGTGTAGTCAGCAATGAGACGGGCGAAGTTCTCTCGCTTGGGCCGGCGGAATTGTGGGTGTATCCGTTAGCCATCACCATTCCAACTTCCGGATCTTCCGGCCAAGCTTCGCATTATCCATCGACCATCAATGTCTTTGGGCAGCCGACGAACTTGGCAAGCGCCACCGTGAGTTTGTGGGATTTGAGTCATGCTCGTTCTGCTGATTTGAACATCCTGCTTGTTAGCCCTTCTGGCACGAACGTCATGTTGATTTCGCACATTGGCGGAACCAACGGTGTTTCCCATGCGAACCTTGTATTCCAACAGGGGTGGTCGCAGCCGTCCGAATCTGGTGCCATTCCAGCGGGACAGACATCAACATATTCACCAAGTAATTACGGCCAGAAAACACAATTGCCGGGCGCACCTGCCGGCTATTATTCAATCAACTTATACAATCTTATTGGAAATGATCCAAACGGTGCATGGAGGCTTTATATTTACGATGACACACAAGGCGCTGTGGGACAACTTTTGGGATCATGGTCGCTGAATTTTACTTTCCAATAAAAGATATGAACACAAGATTTCTATCAAACCATTGCAAATCAGCAAGATCGCTATGTTGCGCGCTTTTATCAGTCGCAACGATGATAAATGGGACAATCACGGCGCTGGGCCAAGGAACGGTCGCGTTTAGCGGGCCATTAGGTTCATACGGCACAAACTACTTCGAACAAGGCATGGTGTTTCGCA
>CAIXPZ010000174.1 GCA_903921455.1 uncultured Verrucomicrobia subdivision 3 bacterium
CCCTCGCCGCCAAGTCCCTCATTCGCATTTGGCATGTGCGAACATGCCAGGGGAACTGGTGAATTCTGCCTCGCCGGAACTTGCGCTCCGGTTCAGAGGAGTCGGGTCAACCAGCCTGACCCGGCTTTTCCCCAGTCGCCTGGGATTATCCTGAAACGAACAACGTCAATTTTACTCTTCGCCGCCCGCTTCGTTCTTTCAATGAACTGTAATAACTCTAGCAGAAATTTTATTTCTGCCCACAAATTGATATGCACCATTTATTCACCGAAAAAACGCGCTGAACCAATCGTTAATAAATTGAAAACGCCAATAGAATCAAGGCCAGCAACCATTTAATGAATCCAGTTATTCACCACATAAATCAACTCCGGCGGCGGTGGTGAACAAGTTCTGTTTTCAACTTTTAGAAAAATGCCGCTCGACACCAAAAGTTTGCCGCCGCAATTTTACGGACATGAAACACCTGCCCTTCGCGCTCACCTTGCTGCGGCTGCTGCTCGGCCCAGTCGCCTTGCTGTGCGCGCTGGCGAATGTTTCCCGCTGGATTTATTTGCCGCTGCTTGTGACCGGCACGCTCTCGGACATTTTTGACGGCATCCTCGCGCGCCGGCTCGGCGTGGCCACGCCCGCGCTGCGCCGCTTCGACAGCATCACCGACGTGATTTATTATTTGTTCATTCTCGGCGCGGCATGGATTTTGTGCCGAACCGTCATCATGCAAAACTGGCTTTTGCTCGCGCTGATTTTGTTGTCGGAAGCCGTCGTGATTTTTGTCTGCTACGCGAAGTTTGGAAAATATCCCGCCACGCATTCATGGCTGGCAAAATTCTACGGCCTGTGCCTGCTAGGCGGACTAATTGCCCTGCTTGTTTTCAACGCTAGCAGTTGGGCAATCATCGCACTCGCCATCGTTGCACTCGTGACCAACGCGGAAATTCTCGCCATTCATCTGCTCATGGACAAACCACCGGTGGACGTGAAATCCATTTTTCTGATTCCCAAACCAGAAAAGACCGACGGTTAACCCAAATGGTTCGCTGCGCCCTCAAGCCCGGTGACGATTTCATCGCGCGTCCTGGCATTGCGGATGCGAACGTAGGCGTCGTTTTCCAGCCGCGCGGTGAAGGCTACTTTTAATTCCTGTGCGCGCTTGAACTGTTTGTCCGGTTTCGCCGGGGTGATGGGATATTCCACGGCATAGCCCGCTGCCCGCAAATCGTGAACCAGCTTCAATGAAATCGGGCGCAACATCTCGTCTTCGATCAACACAAACACATCCATTTGCGAATCAAATTTTGGCAGCAGGCCGCGCGACTTGAGCAATTCCGCCAGCACCACGTCGCCCATGCCGAAGCCAAGCGCGGGCAAATCCACCTTGCCGCCGCTGATGAGCTTCACGAGATTGTTGTAGCGCCCGCCGCCGGCGATGGCGCGGAACTCGCCCTTGCGGTCAAACGCCTCGAACACGACGCCGGTGTAATACGCCAGCCCGCGAATGACCTGGTAATCAATCTTCACAAAATCTTTCAGCCCGCGCGCGGTAAGATTTTGCAGGATGCTTTCCAGCTCCGCCGTCGGCTGGCCGGCGGCGATGAATTCATTCACTTGCGCGAGCGAGAAGCCGAGCGCCGACAATTTATTTTCCGATTCGACGGGCGGCGTGCGCTCCAACTTGTCAATAATTTGGAAAAATTCGTATTGGTCTTTGGCCGCGTCTCCGCTGGTTGATTGTCGCTTGCCGCTTTCAAAAAATTCCTGCCACGCGTTGCGGCTGCTCAAGCGGATGACAAAATCTTCCGCCGTCAGCCCGAACGCGCGCAGCGTGTCAATCAACAGCGCAATCAACTCCGCGTCCGCCGCCGGGTCGGTTTCGCCAATCAAATCGGCGTTGAACTGGAAATGTTCGCGCAGCCGGCCTTTCTGCTGTTTCTCGTAGCGGAACAGTTGCGGGATTGCGAACCACTTAATCGGCTTTTTGTAATTGCGTTCATGCGCGGCGACCATGCGTGCGAGTGTCGGCGTCATTTCCGGCCGCAGCGCGATATGGCGTTTGCCCTTGTCCTCGAAATCAAAAAGTTGCCCAACAATTTCCTCGCCACTTTTCGTTGTGAAAAGTTCGAGCGGTTCCAGCGGCGGGCCATCGTATTCGCGGAAGCCGTAGCGCTTGGCAATCGTGCGCCATTTATCAAAAATGTATTGGCGCGCGTCGGCGCTCCACACGTCGGTGTGCGGGAGCGGTTCGGGATAAAAATCGCGGAATCCGGGCAGTCGTTCCATCCCGAAAGTTTAAGAAAAAAAATGAATTAGGAAAGCAGGAAGGCAGGAAAGCTGGTTTTTCTAGCCACAGATTTACACAGATGAAACACAGATGGAAAAAGATTTTATCCGCAGATTGCACGGATTAACGCAAATTCCTTTTACGGATTTATCTGCGAAAATTGACGTAATCTGCGATGCCTTTGCTTATCTGTGTTTCATCTGTGTCCATCTGTGGCTCAAACTTTTGGCGTGAGCTTCAAGACTTCGGCGCGCATTTCTTTGCCGGCCTTGAATTTCACCATCGCGCGCGCGGGAATCGGCACGTCCGTCTCCGGCTTGTTCGGGTTGCGGCCGACGCGCGCCTTGCGGATTTTTACGTCGAACACGCCGAAGTTGCGCAATTCCACCTTGTCGCCCTTCGCGAGCGATTCGGCAATGTAGTCCAGCGTTTTTTGCACCACATCAAAAACCTGGGTCTGGATCAGCCCGGTTTCTTCACTGATGCGGATCACGAGGTCGCGTTTGGTCAGGGTCATAGTTTTGGTTGGTTGGTTGGTTGACTGATTGGTTTGATTCATTATTGCACCACGCGGATGGTCCAGAAATCGCTGGCCAGATCCGCGCCGGTGACATACGCGTAAGGCAGTGTGAAATAGCCCTTCAAACCCCAGCCCGCGCCCCACGAATTTCGCACGATGAACCACTGTTTCGCGTCATCGTAGCCCACGCCCACCACCGCATGGCCGCCCACCACTGATTCGCTGGACTTGGGCAACGGCGCGTGGCCGCTCTTCGCCACGGCTGCGCTCTCAAAACTTTCATACACGGTGAAACCGAAAACGAACGGCCAGCCCGACGCCAGACAGCCTTTCAACTGGCCCAGCGTCTGCGTGACGCGCTGATAGGAAACCACCTTGTATTTCAACGCATCTTCATAGCACGCCGCCGCCGGTTTGGTTTTGAATTTGGCGATGGTGTAAGGCCATTCCGTTTCCGGACAATCGCCCTGCTGGCCCACGCTTTTGACGCCATCGCGGATTTGCGCGCCGCTGTCCGACGCCACCGAATGCTCCATGACCCGTTCGTTGTAATAAATAAACAGCCGCGACGGCACGAAGTCCGCGAGCTTTTGTTTCAACCGATCGAACTGGATGGCCCCGGCGATGGCGTTGGCCGTGCAACTGCCGAGCTGCCCCTGATCATACACCGGCGGACATTGCAAACGCAGGTCAACCTTCGCCGGCAGCGGCCCTAGCGCCAGCGACGGAGCCGCGTAGGAATAATCCCGTTTATCCGGCAAATCCTTTTGCCAGCCGTAACCACGGTTTGGAAAGCGCCTTGGAATTTTCATGGCTGAAATGTGAGTCCATCAACTGCCTTTTGCCTCCAAAAGTCCAGCAAAAAATCGCGTGCCGTGCGAAATATAATGAAGCTAAAACCGCTCCCGCTATTGTCCCGGCATGGGTGCGCCCGGCGCGGGCGGCCCGCCGGCTCCATTGCCTTCACCTTTAAGCTCGGCCGTGAGCGGCGTGGGCGGAATGATCGCAGCCGCCGGATTACCTTCATCCAACCATTTGGCCCGCTGGGCTTCCATGCTGATGATTTTTTCCTCGTAAGACAATTCCCCCAAGCCATTGTTGTTGGCTGGGGCGGCAGTGCTGCTCCCCAAACCCGGTGCGCCAGTCGGACTCGAATTGTTGGCACCGGGATTATTCCGGTTGCGACCAAAGCGGCCACCGGTTCCGATCGTCATGGGGGCGCCAGCGGTTGGAGCTATCGTGGGTGCCGGGAATCCCGCAGGCGGGGTAAAGCCCGACGGGCCGGGAACCGGCCCCGGCGGCGGCCCGGCGGCGGCAGGCGCGCTGGCCACCAAAGGCAGTTGTTGAACCTCTCCGTGATTGTTGAAGGTGATGGTGGCCCCCGCCTCATCAATCTTTACCACTTCAATCTCGTCCTCGCGGTCGCCCTCGCCCATCACATGCGAATCTTCCTTGGGCGGCTGGCCGGGGCGATTGTTGGCCACCTTGAAAATCACCTGCAACTGACCGGCCATCCGCATAATGCCATTGGGCGAAATCTTGGGCTTCGGAATGAGCGTCTGCGGATCCACCGGCGGCGCGGGCGGCGGGATGGGCACCAAACCGAAAACATTGCGATCCACGATGAACTTGTAAGGAGTTGCCGTTTCTCCCGGCGCGACGCCCGCCAGCAGCGGCTGGCCGGAAAGCCAGCCCGCCGTCAGCACACCGAGGATGCAGCACCGTCGCATATTCATAATTTCAATATAGCCGATACATAGAAAAACACCAGCGTCCGGGTAAAGTTGCAAGTTTTTGCATACATGGTAGGGACGGTGCGCTGCGCCGTCCCCGCCCGTCAGCGTAGCGAGGGCGGAACGAACGTGGTGAGTCACACGTCTTGTAATCCGTTTCCGTCGCCTGACGCTGCGCTCGGCGATGGGGACGGCGCAGCGCACCGTCCCTACCCGTTAAATGGCGGGCGCTGGCCGGCGGCAAAATAAACGAATGACCAATCTTCCGGGCGCGTGATGAGTTTTTTTCGCACCGGATTTTCCAAAATATAATCGGCCTTCTGCCGCCGGCTTTCGTCATGTCGCAGACGGTGTTCAAAGAAATCCCGCTGCCAGCCGATGCCGATTTCTTTCGCCGTCCATTCCTTCCACTGGCTGACGACGGTTTGTAGCGGCGTGCCGGACGGCGGAAAGGAAATTAGTGCGTGCAGATGATCCGGCATCAGCAGAAAAACGTGCGGCCACCACAAGAACTTTTCCTGCCGGTGCCGGACGGTTTCAAACAGGCGGACGGCAATTTCTGGCAGGGCAAGCTGGTTGTGACCGCGTTCCCGGCAGTTGATGGTGATGAAATAAATCTCCCGGTGCGGGTCAACCCTCAAGGGCACGTCATGCGGCAGGGATTTTCTTCGGGGCCTGTCCATGCCCCAAAAGTATTTGCCAATGCGGTTGGGTGGCAAACCAAAAATGGTAGGGACCGACCGCTGGGCGGTCCGCGTCGCCGAGCGCAGCGTCAGGCGACGGAAACGGGCGGGGTTGGACTGGCGCCTCGCGGGAAGCTGTCCGGCGGAAGACGGGGAAGCGCCGGACAGCGGACAGCGCAGCGCACTGTCCCTACCATACTGGACAGCGCAGCGCACTGTCCCTACC
>CAIXPZ010000175.1 GCA_903921455.1 uncultured Verrucomicrobia subdivision 3 bacterium
CGAAGCTCCCCCTCCTGCTGCTTCTACCTCGAAGCGGAATCAACAGCTTGACGGAGACCTGAAAATCCAGTTCCCTTTGCTCGGAAGGTGAGGCACTTTTCGAGCGCCACCCGCCGCACTTTTCAACCGCCGTTTACAGAGTCCGCACAATGTCCAGATGAAATTACCTACCTACTCAATTGAGTAGGTAGGTAGCCACATAATTGAAATAATGCGCGACTCTGAAGTTTCCATAAGCATGTTGACGGTCAAGCGGCCCAACTGGGCCATTCAAGACACTAGGCGTTGTTTCTTGATATCATTTGGGTATGAATTTTTTTTTGGGGGGGAGTAGCTTCAGTTTGTCCTCGATTTGGCGAATCAACTCGGCGCATTACTGCTTGAGCAGGGGGGGGCATTGGCGATTGCTGCCTCATCCCGCTCGCCGCTGACGGCACCGAAGTGCCGCTCAAAGCCCAGGCCGCCGATCGCCGGCGCATAATTTCAATCCCCATCCCACCTACGCCACTTTGGCGAAATTGGCCAAACGCGACGGCATCATCTTCGTGCCCGCCGACACCCAAGCACGACGACCGCCACGTCGCCGATCACGAGACGCCGCCGCACGTCCATTCCAAGCTCGCCATCACCCAGGCCATGGTTAGTCGCTCCCTGACCCGCACCTGCATCCTGGGCGCCACGCTTGCCCGCGAACTCCTCGAAGCCACCGCGCCGCCTGATAATGCGTGATTCGACGGGAACCGCCTCTGTTTATGGATGACCAAGCGCCGAACCAATGTCCAATGAGGAATTGCGGGTCCGCACGCGCGAGATCCGGGACAAGCTGCGGCCGCACGGCGCTTACGGCGCGACCTGGGGTTCGCCGTGGATGCGCTTCTGGAAGCCCGGTCGGAAGAATGGGTGGTTGTCGCGGGATTCTGTGAGATATTGACGGCGTTTCACAATGAGCTGCGTACGTTTGCCAAACTCGAGCGGCAAGCGGAGCGGGTCATAGCGGCAGACATTATCCCAATACCCACCAACCGCCGCGTAGAACAAAGCCGTTCCTCAATCAATAGCTCATCCGATCGAGCTTCACCTTGCCCCGGAAAATCCAATAGATGCAGACCGTGTAAGCGATGACTACCGGCACGCCGATGCCCGCGATGACCAGCATGATGCCCAGAGTTTTCGGCGACGAGGCGGCGTTGTAAATCGTCAGGCTGTTTTCCGGATTCGGCAGGCTGTAAATCATGTTTGGAAAAATATTCAGCGCGAATAAGGCCATAAGGGTGATGATTGTGGCGCACGAGGAGAGAAACGCGCGACCGTCGTTGCCGTGATGGAATTCACGCGGGATGTTGGCAATGGCCAGCATGTTGGCCAACGCCACGCTGAACAGCCATGGATTTTCACGGACGCGCGCCGCCATGTGCGGCACATAAAGGAGCGTGGACATCGTGAGCGTCACCGCGCATATAACGAAAAAGATGATGCCGCGCATCGCCCATACGCGCAGCTTGTCGTGCAGTTCGCCGTCCGTCTTCATCACACCGTAAATCGCACCGTGCATCATAAATAGGGCCACGGTTGTCACGCCAACGAGCAGCGGATACGGCGATAACAAGCCGAGAAAAGTTCCGGCAAATTCACCGTTGGCATCCACCGGCACGCCCCACGCGATGTTCCCCAGTGCCGTGCCGATGAGCAGGCTCGACGCAATGCTGCCCACGGAAAAACTCACATCCCACATCTGCCGCCACCAGCGCTCGGGGCGCTTGCTGCGGAACTCAATCGCCACCGCGCGGAAGATCAGCGCGGCAAGCAGCAGTACGAGCGCGAGATAGAAGCCGGAGAACGCCGTGGCATAGACGTTAGGAAATGCAGCGAACAGCGCGCCGCCGCCAGTGACGAGCCAGACTTCGTTGCCGTCCCATACCGGTCCAATGGAATTGAGCATGACGCGCCGTTCTTCATCCTGGTTCGTGAACAGATGCAGCGCGCCGATGCCAAGATCGAAGCCGTCGAGCACGGCATAGCCGGTCAATAATACGCCAACGAGGATAAACCAGATGATATTGAGATCGAGGTGCATGGCGTAATTCAGTTTTTGGTGGGCAGCGCGAGTTTGCCGGATGGAATCAAATCCGCGTCATCCGGCCCGTGCTGGATTTTATCGTTGAGCAGGTAAATGAAAACGGCGAACAGCAGCGAGTAAATCAAAGTGAACAAGATGAGCGATGACAAAACGACGTTTGCTTTCACCACGGCAGACAAGCCGGCGGGCGTTCGCATCAAGCCATAGACGATCCACGGTTGCCGCCCAACTTCGGCGGCAAACCAGCCGAGTTGATTGGCCAGCTGCGGGCCGAGCACGGAGAAAACCAGAATCCATAGCAGCCAGCGGCGTTCATGCAGCGTGCCTTTGCGGACATAAAGAAAGGCCAGCGCTGCCACCACAATCAGCGCGAAACCAATGCCGACCATGCCGTGAAAAAACAGGAACGATGCCGTGACCGGTGGGCGGTCTTCCGGCTTGAATTCGTTCAGTCCCAAGACCGGCGTGTGGAAATCGTTGTGCGTAAGAAAACTCAGCATTCCCGGCGCGAAGATTCCGACGACTTTTTCATTTTTCTCATCCACCCAGCCCGCTAGCACCAGCGGTGCATTCGAAGTGGTTTGATAAAGCCCCTCAAAGGCCGCAAGCTTGGCTGGCTGATTCTGTTCCAAACCTTGTGCGCTTTTGTGGCCGGTGACCGCTTGCAGCAAGGTCGAGGCGAGCGCTACCGTCAATCCGAATTTCAGGGATTTGCGGGCGAACTCGATGTGTTTGCCTTTCAGCAAATACCATGCGCTTACGCTTACCACGAGAAAGGCGCCGGCGCACCACGCGCCGCATAAGGTGTGAAGCAAACGATCCAGCATGGAGGGATTGAAAATAAGTTGCCAAAAATCGGTGATTTCCGCCCGGGCGTGCAGCCCTTCGCCAACGATGTGATAGCCGGCGGGCGTTTGCATCCAGGAATTCGCCACGACAATCCACACCGCGCTAAAATGGGCCCCAACTGCTACCATGCACGTCGAGAAAAAATGCAGCTTGCGTCCCACCTTGTCCCAACCGAATAGCAACACCGCGAGAAAACCGGATTCAAGGAAGAAAGCAAAAATGCCTTCCGCCGCGAGCGCGCTGCCGAACACGTCGCCGACAAAGCGCGAATACGTCGCCCAATTTGTGCCGAACTCGAATTCCATCACGATGCCCGTCGCCACACCGATGGCGAACGTCAGCGCAAACACTTTTGTCCAAAATCGTGCCATCTGGTGATAATGCGTGTTGCCCGTGCGCAGCCACGCGCCTTCCATCAGCACGAGCATGATGCCCAGCCCAATGCTTAGCGGCGGATAGATGTAGTGAAAAGCAATGGTCGCGCCGAACTGAATTCGTGAAAGGGTTAAGACATCCATAAACTATAACTATAGTTTTAATTTCTACTAAAATTGCCCGCTGCCAACCATTTTTTGCTCTACTGCAAAGGTATTGGTTTTACTGAAAGCCATTAGGTAGCTGTGAGATGCACCACTTTTTCGGCCCGCTTTGGCCTGCAGCCACTGAATAATCCACGTCACTTTCCCCGCGATAACTGGGCGAGGAATAAGGCGTTCGTGATCTAAAAGCAGCCTTGGATCAACGGCAGCAGCCTGCCGGCAAGGTTCCGGAAGATCTGTTCCTGACCGCGAAAGTCATCGGCCATTAACGAAAACACCGTTAGTGACGTTTTCCATGTCGGCGCCCAACACCTGCACTGGATCAAATGTCAGCGCCAAACCATTTTTCGATCGCTGCTCCAGAAGTGCGGAGCGATGATCGGAAACACCACAAATGGTCGCCCCCCCCCAGACCCGCCGCTGCGTGGCGGGTCTGGGGGGGGAAGTCTGGGTTTCACTGCCAGGGAGTATTTGTTGTCCGTCAAAACCAGAAACCAAATGTGTCAACCTCTTTAGCCGAATGTTGGCCTCACCAATTACTTGGCTGCACACGAGTCGACTTCAAAATATGACGCCACCATGAAGGTAAAAGTATGGCAGATCATGGAAGCCATTTCCGGCGATGCGTGTTTACCCGTGCGGCAACAAATAAACCGGCGAACAATGGGCGCTTCAATTTCGGCAATTAGAAATTGCGGCTTGGAAATTGGAAATTTCGCGTTCCAGCCAACCGCGTCGCGTCGCGTCTAATCCCTTCCCGTTCAAAATGAAAAATCTGGCATTTATTTTTTAACCAAAAAATACCGGCGCGGCGGATGCTTTGCAGTGCTTAAAATGCTCCTCCAAATTTTCACGAAAAATCTTGCCCTCTCTTTTGACTCTGCCAAAATACGCCCCCGTTGTGACGTATTGAGCCTAGTTTGAAACTTTGGGAAATGAGCGCCATTTGCCACCAGGCGATAGCCAGTGTTCCATGGTTTTTTATCTGGTTTAGTGACCGGTTTGGTATCTGGCCTTGTTGCATTCATGACCAACAATGTGCGGATGCAAAGCTGGTAAACAATGGTGAAAAAAAGGCCGAAATAAACGTCGTAAAGCCTTGTAGGTAAATGTGGTTGCCTCGGTAGCTCAATGGTAGAGCAGTTGACTCTTAATCAATTGGTTTGCAGTTCAAGTCTGCACCGGGGCACCATTTTCTATAACCATCCAACTATATTTCCTTGCATCCACCCTCAGACTTTTTCCTGTTCCTTGGTCGGTTGCATCCGCTGCTCGTGCATCTGCCCATTGGCATGTTGGCGGCCTTAGCTGCGTTGGAAATCGCTGCGCGGATTCCCCGCTTTAACAATGCCGCCGACAGTGCCGGGTTCATCCTTGCGCTTGCCGCGCCGTTGGCGGTGGTCACGGCGGTGTGCGGCTGGCTGCTGTCGCTTGGCGGTGGCTACGACGCGACTTTGCTGATGTGGCACAAATGGCTGGGCACTGCTACCGCCGGTGGTGTGGTAATTACGGCAATCCTGTTTCAATTAGGAAAAATCTCCGCCTATCGGGCCAGCCTTCTAGCCACCGTCGGCCTATTGATGGCGGCAGGACACGTGGGCGGTTCGCTTACGCACGGCAGCGATTATCTGACCCGCTATGCGCCGGCCCCGATCAAAAAGCTGCTCGGCATTGCTTCCGTTGCTCCGAAGCCCACCGTTGTTCATTCTGTCGCTGAACTCCTGCAACTACCCGTCTTCACCGGTGTCATCGAACCCATGCTACAGAAAAAATGCGTCATCTGTCACGGCCCCGAAAAGTCCAAGGGCGACTTGCGGCTTGATTCTTTCGCTGCTTTGCAAAAGGGCGGCAAGGATGATGTCGCGCTCAAACCCGGATATGCAGATGATAGTCCGCTGATCCAGCGTGCCGTTCTGCCCATGAATGATGATGACCACATGCCGCCTGACGGTAAGCCGCAGTTGACCAGCGCCGAACTCGCGTTGCTGAAATGGTGGATCAATGTTGGGGCGCCTGAGACCAACACTCTCGGCCAGCTCCAGCCGCCCGCTGAAATCCTTGCCGTTTTGGCCAAACCCGGCCAGTGAACCGCTTTCGGCATTGAATTGCGCCCGCCCGCCCGCCACTATACTGCCGTGAATCGCCCCACTCATTTAGCTCTCGTGTTGCTCGTCAGCCTCGCGCTTAACGCGACCGCGCAAGGCACGGCGTTTACGTATCAAGGCCGGCTCAGCGATTCCGGTGCGCCCGCCAATGCGGCCTACAATTTTCGTTTTGCCGTTTACGACGCGGTCACCAACGGCACCCGCGTCAGCGTGCTCCTGACCAATAGTTCTGTGCCTGTGAGCAACGGCTTGTTCACCGTCACCCTCGAATTCGGCGCCGGCGTTTTTCTTGGCCCTAATTACTGGCTCGATATCGCCGTCGCGCCCGGCGGCGGCACCAACTACACCACGCTCGCGCCACGCCAGCCGGTGTTGCCGGTGCCATACGCCATGTTTTCCGCGAGTGCGAGCAACCTGCTCGGCACACTGCCCGCGCCGCAACTCACCGGAACGCTGCCCTCCGCGCAAATTTCCGGCACTTATTCAAGTCAGGTGAATTACGCCAACGCCTCCAATACGTTCACCGGCGCGTTCACCGGCACCGGCGCGGCGCTGACCAACCTGAATGCTTCGCAGCTCACCAGCGGCACCGTCGCGGATTTGCGGCTTTCGACCAATGTTGCGCTGCTCGACCACACGCAGACCTTCACTGGCCCGAACACGTTCACCGCCTCCAACAATTTCACCGGCGGCAATGCCTTCACCAACCGCGCCAATAATTTTACCGGCACCTTCACGGGTAACGGTGCCGCGCTCACGAATCTGAATGGCAGCCAGATCATCAGCGGCACCGTCGCCGATGCGCGGCTGACCACCAACGTTTCGCTGCTTGATCATAGCCAGACGAATAGCGGCGACAACACGTTCATTGGTGATAATACCTTTACTGGCACCAACAGCTTCAACAACCTGGGCAACAGCTTCACCGGCAGTTTTTATGGCAACGGCCTAGTCGGTTGGAATGTCGTTTCCAGCAATGCGGTGCAAGCGGTCATTGACCACGGCTACGTCTTGACCAGCCCGCAGTTCACCACCGTGACCATGCCAGTCGCGACGAACGTGTCGGTGGGCGATATTGTGCGGATTTCCGGCGCGGGCGCGGGCGGCTGGCGCGCGCAGGCGAATACCAACCAAAGTTTCCTCGGCAATTTTTCCAGTTACCGCAATTCCCCATGGTTCGTCTCCTCAGTTGGCGGCGGCCAGTGGTATTCGCTCGCCTCGTCGGCGGATGGCACGCGCATGTATGCGGCTGGCAGTCTGGGGGTGGAGGCTTCCACCGACGCGGGTCATAATTGGGGCGGCGCGATTCCGGCTTTGGCTGGCTCGTGGAATTCTGTGGCCACTTCTGCTGATGGTCTCACTGTATTGGCGGCGGTTCCGTCGAAGGCCGTTCAAATTTCTTTCGACGCTGGCACCACTTGGGGGCAAATTGGCAGCGTCCTCGCCTCCAATGCTGTGGCGGTTGCCTGTTCGTCTGATGCCAATAAAGCCATCGTCTCGAATAACGGTATCACTGTTTACACCAACAACCCCTCTTCTGTCTGGTCCAGCATCGGTGCCGGCGCCGGCACATGGAACGTCGTGGCTTACGCTGGCAGCGGCAACAACTATGCTGCCGGCAGCACCGCCGGCAAGATCGTCACACTCATTGGCGGGGCGGTTTCCCCGACCAACAAGGCTTGCACCGGTATTGTCATTTCCGCGGACGGAACCAAGCTTGCAGCTTGTTTTAATCCCGGCGGCATTTACACCTCCACGAACGGCGGCGCATCCTGGACAAACTCGGCTGCGCCGTGGACCACCTGGAACTGTCTTGCCGCCAGTGCCAATTGCAACCAACTCTTCGCCGGCATCAATAACGGCGTTATCTACGCCTCGGGAAATTTCGGCGCAAACTGGACGTCGATTAGTGGGGTGAGTAATTCTGTGTGGAGTGCGCTTGCCGTTTCAGCCGACGCCAGCAAACTCGCCGCTGGAGCCAGCGGCTCCGGCACCGGGTTGTTTTATTCCAGTGCTTCGACACAGAGCACCACCTCTACGAATGGCGTCCTTTCCGGCAGTCAGGGGACCGCGGTTGAATTACAATGTATCGGAAACAACCAATTCATGCCCGTGAGCTCGGCAGGCGCGCTTTGGTCTAACTAGATGACGTGACGCCTGACGCGGGGCGGATATCGAGCAAAAACTGTCATGTGCCACTGGCGCGTGGCTGGGTTTCACGTCGCGGACGACTCGACACTGTCACCCTCGGCAGTATTTTTCCACCCGATAGACCTATATTAAATAGCTATCCGCCTGCCGGGATAGCATTGGAAATAAGTGGATACCCCAGATCATTCCGCGACGTCGCAGAATCATTTTGAGGCATTCCCGGACCGTCCGGCGCAGTCCCCGAATCGTCTGGGGACGACGCGGAACGACACAGTGACGCTCCTGAACAATGCGGGGACGTCCCCGAACGGCACGGGAAAGCTCCGCCCAGACTAAAAACCAGCTGCGGAAAGTCGGAATTGTGTCGCTCCAAATGGGGGAACGGCTCGGCGGGAACGGGGCGGGGGTCGGTATCAGTGCGGCACGGTCGGATTCGGCGGGAGCAAGTCGCGGACGGCTGGGTCGAGGTCGGTGAGTTTCACGTAGATGATTTCCTCGGTCCGATGCTTCGGTTTTTGCAGCGGGATGCTCGTGATGCGGAGATAGGCATAGCCGTCCTTTTGCCCCATGTATTCCACCGCCACCGCCGTCTGGGGACTGCCTTGCCGGTAGAGACGCTCGAATATTGTGGCCGGCACGGCGTGGGGCATCGACCCAAAATAAAACATCTCGTTGGTTTCGTTGCCGAGTATGACCATCGTGAACCCTTGGTTGGAGATGGTGGTGGTATTATTCGTCGGGTTGTAAATCGCGGTGCCCGGAGCACTTGGATGCACATCGGCGAGCGTGAGATGTTTTGGCGTGGTGCCGCAACCCGCCAGCACGACGACGGCTGCGCCGAACACGAAACTGAGAATGACTTTCATGCTGCGGAATGAAATCGTGATTTGCCCGCGAACACCAGCGTTTTACTTCTTCCCCAGCGCTTGCTTGGTCATGGCTTGCAGATCATCCAACTCGTCTTGCAACTCGCTCTTGGTCTTTTTGTCCATGCGGTCGATGAACAGCAGGCCGTTCAAGTGATCCGTCTCATGCTGCACCGCACGCGCGAGCAGGCCGCCGCAACGGAAGGTGATTGGCTTGCCCTTCGCGTCGAGTGCGGTCACGTCCACCGTGCCGGGTCGGGAAATCTCGGCGAAGATTTCGGGGAAACTAAGACAGCCCTCGCCGCCGGTCACCGGTTCGCCGGCGGGTGTGACAACCGGATTGATGAGCACGAGCGGCATGATACTGGCGACATCCGTCGGTTTGCCGTCCAACTCCAGCGTGGAGGGGCGGTCTTTGATTTCGCGGACATCGATCACCGTGAGCTGCTTGGCCACGCCCACCTGCTGCGCGGCCAGGCCCACGCCGTGATTCGCCTCCATCGTGGCGAACATGTCGGCGATGAGTTTCTTGATTTCCGGCGTCACGCTTTCAATGCGTTCGCCCTTTTTGCGGAGCACGGGATGGCCGTATTTAACAATTTCGAGAACCATGGAAAATTAATCGGCGTTGATGCCGAGGATTTCTAGAACGTTCTGGAGTTCATCATCGCTGAAGAAGGAGATTTCCACCGCACCCTTGCCCTTGGCGTATTTGAGGTGGACTTTCGTGCCGAACTTTTCCCGAAGTTTTTCCTCGAGCCGGCCGATGTTGGAATCGATGGGGACAATCGCCGGCGTCTTGGCGTTCTCCGGCGTCATGCGGCTGGCGCGCGCCTGCAACTTGGCGACCAGCCCCTCCGTCTGCCGCACGTTCAGTCCGTCCTTCACGATGCGTTCGGCGGCGTGCTGCTGGCTCTGGTCATCCGCCAGCCCAAGGATCACCTTCGCGTGGCCAACGGAAATCCGGCTGGTGCGCAGCAGATTCTGGACGCTGGCTGGCAGCTTCAGGAGACGCGTGGCATTGGCCACGGCGGCGCGGCTCTTGCCGACCTTCTTCGCGATTTCCTCCTGCGTGAGCTGGAATTGCTCGGCGAGCTGGGCATAACCAAGGGCTTCTTCCAGCGCATTGAGATTTTCGCGCTGCAAATTTTCGATGAGCGCCAGTTCCAGCACCGCGCGGTCGTCCGCCACGCGCACGATGACGGGCACTTCCGGCAGGCCCGCGAGCTGCGCCGCGCGCCAGCGGCGTTCGCCGGCGATGAGTTCAAACGTGCCGTTGTGCTCGCGGACGATGAGCGGCTGCACGATGCCTTGTTCGCGGATGGAGTCGGCGAGTTCCTTCAGGGCTTCGTCGGAAAATTCCTTGCGCGGCTGGAGCGCGGAGGGGCGGACTTGGTTCAGCGGCACGCGCTGGACGCGCTCGCGATTGTCGGGCGCAGGCGTCGGCGCCACGGCCGGAGCGGCCGCGGCGGTGGGCAGGGGCGGGACCGGCGGATTGCCGCCCAGCAGCGCGCCCAGCCCGCGTCCTAAGGCAGGTTTTGACATCGCAGCAGAGTGTCGCAGGCCGGGGAAATTGTCAACGCGCAGCCGCGCGGGGCGGACGATTGCCGCCGTTTTTTCTCCCGCAACCGCCGTCGCGGGCTTACGCTGTGGGCCATGGCAATCATCGGCCAACGCAATCTGCTCGCCATTGTGCGCGCCTCGCAGCCCGGCCTCTACCTCGACGGTGGTGAGCTGGGCGAAATTCTTTTGCCCGGCCGCTACATTCCTGCCGGCCTCGCGCCCAAGCAAAAGCTCGATGTCTTTGTGTATCGCGATTCCGAGGACCGGCTCGTGGCCACCACCGAGAAGCCGCATGCCATGGTCGGCGAGTTCGGCTACATGCAGGTCAAGAACGTGAATCCGCAGATCGGCGCGTTCCTCGACTGGGGCTTGTCCAAAGATTTGCTGGTGCCGTTCCGCGAACAGGAAGTGCCGTTGCGCGTCGGTGACTGGGCGGTTGTCTATGTCGCGCTCGACGCGCAGTCCAATCGCATCCTCGCCAGCACGCGGCTGAATCGCCACCTGAACCGCGACACGCCCGCGTATCGCGACGGCCAGCCGGTGAACATATTCGTCACCGCCAAGACGCCGCTCGGCTACAACGCCATCGTGGACAACGCGCATTTCGGATTGCTCTACAAAAGCCAGCTCGCCTACGCGCTCAAGATCGGCGC
>CAIXPZ010000176.1 GCA_903921455.1 uncultured Verrucomicrobia subdivision 3 bacterium
ATCCCTAGTCGGGATTACTCCATTCCTAGCTAGGATTGCTCCAGTCCTAGTCGGGATTGCTGCATCCCTAGCTAGGATTACTTCATCCCTGACCCGGATTGGTTCAGTCCTAGTTCGGATTACTTCAACCCTGGCTCGGATTGCTTTGGTCCTGACTCGGTTTGTGGCAATCCCAGTCGGGATTGGTTCAGTCCTAGCTAGGGATGCTCCGGTTCCAGCTAGGGATGTTTCAATCCGGGCTAGGATTGCTTTGGTCCTGATCAGGATTGTTTCAGTTTTACCTAGGAATGCTTGAATCCAAGTCGGGACTGTTTCCGTCCTGACCCGGATGGTTCCAATCCGAGCTGAACCTTTGATTGCAACGACCCGGCCACGGCCAACGCCGTCAGGCGCGGCATCTTGGTCGAATTGCGCCCCCTCATCCCAACCTACTACCCCGTGGGGGAGTAGGTGTCCGCCAGGACGGTTGAGGGGGATTGCGAGGTGATGTCGCTCCTACGGAGCTGGAAATTCTGGACGCTGGGTTGCTACAGAGATGGTGCGCCGATGGTGCTAAAATCCGCCCGACACGGCGGACGAGACGTGTTTGCTAAAGCTGTTTACCAGGCCATAACCGGCCTGAATTTCTGCTGGACATCATTTTTCGACGCGCCTAGTGTCACTTCATGAAAAAGGATAGGCTAAACAGGGCAAAATCTATTATCTGTTAGGTGCCATGCGTCGCGTCATCAAAATCATTTGCATCGTTTTGGGAGTGCCGATCATGCTTCTATTTGGCTGTATTGCAGCCGACACCATCCCTTACTCTCGCGCCAAGCCACCCAAGACTGTGACTGACATTTCATCTTGCTTGGCGTGGTTGCAAAAACCGATGGGAGCTTACAGGATTACAGACGGTGATGTGGTTTACTATCGAGTGACTGGTCCTGCCGGACGCTATTTGGCATCCGGCCCGTCCGCTTATACTTTTGATTCACATGGCAGGTTTATCGGATGGACTGCTGATGTTGGGGATTATTCGACTCCGGGCTTGCACATATCACCCGATGCGAAGCACGAAAAGATTTTGCTGGAAGAGATACAAAAGGTTACACCATGATCTTGGCACCTAATATAAGGATAGGCTACAAGGATTAGGAGTTTCCCCGCGCTGCGCGCAAACGGGCTTTTCAGGGCCGCCAGTTTCCCCCCGTTTCCATAATTCATCCGGTAGAGAATGGGGTTGGTGTCGCTGCTAACCCGGAGGCTAAGCGGGTCCACGGCGGGTGGATTTGGCTCAAGCGGCCCGCCGCCGTCCCTTCACGGGCGGTTCCCCCGCCGGCCCGCAGCCGGAACCGGCCGGTCATCAGTTTTGGCGATTGGCAACGCCGGGGTTTCCGCGATAAATTTTAAAATCGCGCTTGGCATCCGGCGATAACGATTCATTATACTACGACCAGCCACGATTTTATGAACAAATACCTACCGCTCGGCAAATTCTCCTTCGGCATGGGCGACCGCTTCGGTCACCAGGGCAAGGCGCAGCTCCAGGCCTGCGTGCTGGCCACGAAGCTCGGCGCGGAATTCATCCCCGTCTGGAACAAGTCCAACCGCGAACACACCTTCATCGGCACCGAGCCGTCCTCGCTCCGCGCGGAAGCGGATGCCGCCGTCCAGGCGCTCGGCTGGCAGAAGCCCTATCACGTGGACGCCGACCATATCCGCCTCGAGACGGTGGACCGGTTCATCGCGCCGTCGGATTTTTTCACGATTGACGTGGCGGACAGCATCGCCAAGCCGGCCGCGCCGGCGGATGTGCAGGCCTTTGTGGACCGGCACCCGGAGCTGATCGGCCAGGTGGTCGTCCCGCACATTGACCGGCCGCTGGCCATCGCGCGCGCCGAGGTGGAGCGCGTGGCGAACAAGTTCCTGCTTGCCGTGCAGGACGCGGGCAAGATCTACCGGCACATCGCCCATCACAAGGACCGGACGACTTACATCACGGAAGTCTCGATGGACGAGACGGACAGCCCGCAGACGCCGCCGGAACTGCTGATCATCCTCGCCGCGCTGGCCGACGAAAAGATTCCGCTCCAGACCATCGCGCCGAAGTTCACCGGCCGCTTCAACAAGGGGGTGGATTACGTGGGCGACGTGAAGCAGTTCGAGCAGGAGTTCAACGAGGATCTGGCGGTCATCGCCTTTGCCATCTCGAAATACGGGTTGCCGCCGACGCTCAAGCTGAGCGTCCATTCGGGCAGCGACAAGTTTTCCATCTACGAGCCGATGCGCAAGGCGCTGAAGAAGTTCGGCGCGGGCGTCCACATCAAGACCGCCGGCACGACGTGGCTGGAAGAGCTCATCGGCCTGGCCGAGGCGGGCGGCGACGGCCTGGAAATCGCGAAGGAGATCTACGCCTACGCGATGGAGCACGTGGACGAGTTCTGCGCGCCGTATGCCAGCGTCATCGACATTGATAAAAAGCAGCTGCCGCCGGCCGCCGTGGTGAACGGCTGGAGTTCCTCGCAGTTCACCGGCGCCTTGCGGCATGACCAGAAGAATCCGGCGTTCAACCCGAGCTTCCGGCAGCTGCTGCACGTAAGCTTCAAGGTGGCGGCCAAGAAAGGCGACCGCTACCTGAACGCGCTGAAGAAGCACGAGGCCATCATCGCGAAAAACGTCACGGAAAATCTTTTCGAGCGGCACATGAAACCATTATTGTTGGGGAAATAAGCTATGCCATTCATCACCGAAGACTTCCTGCTGGGCAGCAAGCCCGCGCGCCGGCTGTATCACAAATATGCCGAGGCGGAACCGATCCTGGATTACCATTGCCACATCCCGCCGAAGGACATCGCGGAGAACCGGCAGTTCAAGAACCTCTTCGAGATCTGGCTGGAGGGCGATCATTACAAGTGGCGCGCGATGCGCAGCAACGGCGTGGCGGAGAAATACGTCACCGGCAACGCCTCGCCCGAGGAGAAATTCCACGCCTGGGCCAAGACCGTGCCGCACACGCTGCGCAATCCGCTGTATCACTGGACGCATCTGGAGCTGAAGCGCTATTTCGGCATCACGGATCTGTTGAGCGAGAAGACCGCCGCCAAAATCTGGCGGAAAGCCAACGCGCAGCTCGCCAAGCCCGGTTTGACCACGCAGGGCATCCTGAAAAAGATGAACGTCAAGGTGGTCGGCACCACCGACGACCCGGTGGACACGCTGGAATATCACCGCGCCTTCGCGAAGTCGGGCCACCCGACGAAGATGCTGCCGGCTTTCCGCCCGGACAAGGCGCTGACCGTCAACCAGCCGGCCAGCTTCAATAAATGGGTGGAGCAGCTCTCGGCGGCGGCGAACGTGGATGTCAACAGCTTCAGCGCCTTCATCAGCGCCTTGGAAAAGCGGCATGACTATTTCCATTCCCAGGGCTGCCGCCTGTCGGATCACGGGTTGAACCATTGTTTCGCGGATTTTTGCAGCGAGAAAGCGGCGGCCGGCATCTTCGACAAAGCGCGCCAGGGCGCGGAAGTCTCGCCGCTGGAGCATTCGCAGTTCGCCACGTTCATGATGGTGTTCTTCGGCCATCTGGACGCGAAGCGCGGCTGGACCAAGCAATTGCACGTCGGCGCGCTGCGCAACAACAACACGCGCCTGCTGACGCAACTCGGGCCGGACACGGGGTTTGATTCCATCGGCGATTTCCCGCAGGCGCAGGCGCTGTCCGCCTACCTGAACAAGCTGGATTCCGACAATCAGCTGCCGAAGACCATCATCTACAACCTGAACCCGGCGGATAATTATGTCTTCGCCACGATGATCGGGAATTTTCAGGACGGCACCATTCCGGGCAAGATCCAATACGGCAGCGGCTGGTGGTTCCTCGACCAGAAGGAAGGCATGGAATGGCAGCTCAACGCGCTGTCGAACCTCGGCCTGCTCTCGCGGTTCATCGGCATGATCACGGATTCGCGCTCGTTCATGAGCTATCCGCGCCACGAATATTTCCGCCGCACGCTGTGCAACCTCATCGGCCGCGACATCAAGATCGGGCTGATTCCCGACGACGAGAAGCTGGTCGGCCCGATGATCCGGAACATCTGCTACGCCAACGCCAGAAATTACATGGCGTTTCCGGGCGTGAAGTGACCGCGGCCGGCGCGCCGCAGCCGGGTGCCTTTGAAACGATTCATCACGCTTATCCTCGTCGCGCTCGGCGGGCTGGGGTTGCTTCCCGCCGCCGGGACCAACGCGCCGGCCCGGCCGCTTAAAATCGTCCTCGTGGGCGACTCCACCGTGGCGGTGAAATCCGGCTGGGGTCCGGGCTTTCAGCAGTTGCTCACCGGGGAGGCGGTCGGCACCAACCTGGCGGCCGGCGGACGCAGTTCCCGGAGTTTCATCGCGGAACACCGGTGGCAACAAGCGCTGGCGCTCCAGGGCGATTATTACCTGATCCAGTTTGGCCACAACGATCAGCCGGGCAAAGGCCCCGACCGCGAAACCGATCCGGAGACCACCTACCGCGAATTCATGACGCGCTATGTGGACGAGGCGCGCGCCATCGGCGCCAAACCGGTGCTGGTCACCTCACTTGTGCGGCGGCAATGGAACCCGTCCGGCGACGGCAAGATCACCTCCACGCTGGAACCTTACGTCGCCGCGGTAAAAAAGATCGCCGCCGAAAAAAATGTGCCGCTGGTGGATTTGCATGCCGCCAGCCAGGCGCTGTGCGAGCAACTGGGCCGCGCGCGCTGCGACCAGTTGAGCCCGCTGGTCTCCAACCGGGTGGACAACACGCACCTGAACGCCCGCGGCAGCGCGGTGTTCGGGCGGCTGGTGGCGACGGAACTCATCCGGGCCGTGCCGGAGCTGGCACCCTGTTTCCGCCTCGATCAACCGGCTCACACCGCCGGCGGCGGCTGGGCGGAGGTGCCGGAAATTTTGTCACGCATCGCGGCGCCGCAATTTCCCGCGCGGGAAATCGACATCACCCAATTCGGCGCGGTGCCGAACACGGATGCCACCCTCATCATACTCCGGGCCGTCACCGAATGCGCCGCGAGCGGCGGCGGACGCGTGACGATTCCCGCCGGCGAGTTTTATACCGGGCCGATTTCGCTGCGGAGCAACGTGGAATTGCACCTCGCCACGAATGCCGTCCTCAAATTTGTCACCGACCCGGCGCGGTATCTGCCGGCGGTGTTCACGCGCTTTGAAGGCACGGAGTGTTACAATCTTTCCCCGCTCATCTACGCGCTCGGCCAGACGAACATCGCCGTGACCGGCGACGGCACGCTGGACGGACAGGCGGATGATTCCAACTGGCTGGCGTGGGGCAAGTCCTCGGCGCGCCGGCGGCTGGCGCAAATGGCGGAGGACCAGGTGCCCGTGGCCCGGCGGCAATTCGGCGTGGCCGACCACCTGCGCCCGGATTTCATCGAATTCAATCGCTGTCAGAATGTCTTGATTGCCGGCGTGAAGATCCGCCGGTCGCCGATGTGGGAGCTGCATCCCCTGCTCTGCACCAACGTCACGGTGCGCGGCGTGGAGATCGTTTCGCACGGCGCGAACAACGACGGCTGCGACCCCGAGAGCTGCCGCGATGTGCTGATTGAAAACTGCATTTTCGACACCGGCGACGATTGCATCGCCATCAAGTCCGGCCGCAACGCCGACGGCCGCCGCATCGGCGTGCCGGCGGAAAATATCATCGTCCGCCGCTGCACGATGCGCGACGGCCACGGCGGCGTGACCATCGGCAGCGAGATTTCCGGCGGGTGCCGCAACGTGTTCGTGGAGGACTGCGAGATGAACAGCCCCCGGCTGAATTGCGTCCTGCGGCTGAAATCCAACGCGATGCGCGGCGGGGTGCTGGAAAATATTTTCATGCGCAACGTGCAGGTCGGCCGGGTGAAGGACTCGGTGTTGCAGATTGATTTTCTTTATGAGGAAGGCGCCCGGGGCGGCTTCCAGCCCGTCGCCAGAAATGTGGTGCTGGAAAATCTTCAAGTGGCGCAGACGCCCCGCGTGCTGAACGTGCGCGGGTTTCCGGCGGCGGAAATCAAGGGCGTGCGGATTGAACGCTCCCGCTTTCAAGGGATCACCAAGCCGGACGCCGTTCTGGACGCGGACGTGCAACTGGTGGCTTGCCGGGTCGAACCGGCGAAGTAGGCCCGCTCACGGCTGCCAGCCGCCCAAGACCTTTTTCAAGGTAATCTTCCCGGCCTCAGCCGCGGTTAAGGGCTTCGCCCAGGAAACCCGCCGGGCGGGATTCGCCCCCGCGCCGGTGCTGGCGAACTCGGCGTAGCGGGCGGTGGCGTGCGCCTCCGGTTTTTTCCAGTCATGCCAGCCCTCCGGGCGGACGACGGCGGACATGGCACAATTCAAGAAGAGGGTGCTCGCGTCAATCCGCCAGGGCCGGCCGAGAAACGTTTTCACGCCCGGCGGTTCGCCGGTGATGGTGCAGTGCGCGAAAACAAAGCCGAACGGCTGGTCCGCCGGCGTCGAGGCGGCGGTGATGTAGCCGTTACTCCGGCAGCTGATCTGACATTGCTCAAACCACGCCGTCGCCTCACCGAAAATAAAATCCACGTGGCCGGCGATTTCACAATTCTCAAAATACTGCCGGCCGCGATTGAGGAGCATCGTGTCCTGCCAGCCGAGAAACCGGCAGTGGCGAAAGCTCGCCCGGTCGCCGTCCACGCGGATGGCCAGCGCCTGCCCGACCGGCCCCGCGGAGTTTTCAAACGTGAGGTTCTCCGCGCTGAAATCGTCCGCGTCAATCGTGGTCGAAGGCGTCTTGAACGTGCCGATGGCCTGGCCGTCGGCGTTGGTCAGGCCGGCATGGAGATTGAAAGTGAGCAGGGTGTTCGTCGGGTTTTCGCCGACGAGCTTGAAAAACCTTTTTTCGCGCTGGAGATAAATCAATTCCCGGTAAGTGCCGGACGCGATGTGGATGACGACCGGATTTTCGCGACTGCCCGCGGGCACCGCCATGATGGCTGCCTGCACGGAGTGGAACGGGGCGCGGCCATCGGCGGCCACATACAAATTCGTTTGCGCCAGCAGCGCATCGGCCGCCAGGAACAAAATCCCGCCGGCCGCCGGCAGTTTGCATTTCATGGCCAAAAGCTAACCAATGGCAAGGCGGGCCGCCACGTTGAAAGCGCCGGGATATCATCCGGTGCAGCCGATCCGCATCAAGGCCCCAACCGCACGCGATAAAAGCGCTGCTGCAGATTGCCGGCGTCGGGATCAGTCCAGACCCAGGGGAGGACGGGCGGATTGGTGGTGAACACATTGGTCCACCCGAGCAGATTGGTCGAGGCATCAATGAGATAAAAATAGCCAGGCGGGCCGTTGATCTGAAAACTCAGGTGCCCGCTGACCAGCCCGGAACCGAGCAACTGCGGAGCTACCGGCGCACTGCCAGCAATGTTGACGGTGACGGGCGCGCTGGTCGCGGTAAGACTGGAATTGTCGCGCGCCACGGCGCTGAACGTGTGCGAGCCGGGCACGACATTGGTGAGCGTCAACGCGTAAGGCGCGTTGGTATCCGAGCCCAGCAGCAGCGTGCCGGAATAGAAATCCACGGCCGCAATGCCCAGCGGCGCCGCGGCGTTGGCCGCCAGGGTGAGGGGCGCGCCAACGGTATTGCCATTGGTCGGCGCGGTGAGCACGACGCTTGGCGGGAAGATCGCGCCGCCGGACAGCAGCGTGACCGTGACGTCGTTGCTGTCGCCGCCCTGATAATTGATGCGCCAGACCAGCGGGCTGTTGGTGAAGGTCGCCAGCTGCGGCAATCCGGTAAACGTGCCCGCCACCGGCGAGGCGCTGTCGTTGCGGATGAGCGTGAACGCATAGCCGGCGGGCAGCGCGTTTGTGTTCGTGACGTTCAGACTGAGGGCGCCGGCAAGCGTGACGGCTTTGGTGACGACCACCTGGTCGTAATTGCTGCCGGCGACATAGCCGTTGAGGCGCGGCGAGAACGTGGCGCCCGAAGTCAAAGTGAAATTGCTCGCGATGACGCCGCTGCCGTTGAGCGTGGCGTTGCTCACGGTCAGACTGCTGGCGAGATTGCCCGCAAGTTGCAGGGTCCCGGCGGTGACCACGGTGCCGCCGGTGAAACCATTCGTGCCGCCCAGCGTCAGCGTGCCGCTGCCGGTTTTCACCAGCGGACTGCCGGCGTTGATCTCCCCGACATTCAGCAGCGTGCCCGATTGGAAATTGAGAACGTTGATATTCGTGGTTGAGCCGAGCTTGTGCCCGAACAGGTTCAGCGTGCCGCCGTTCAGCGTGACCGTGGTGGTGTCGGTGCCGCCGCCGTCAAGAATGTCCACCTGGGAGTTCAAGGTGCCGCCGGTGAGACTCAACGTGCCGCTGGCGGTGCTGACATTGGTCTGGGAAGCGAGCGTGAAACTGCCGCCGGCCGGCACCGTGAAGGTCCCGCCGCTGATGTTCAACGTGCCGTTCGCCGGACTGGTGCTGGTGCCACTTTTGGCCGCCATGTTCACATTGGTCACGGTGAACGTGCCGCCATCAAAGTAGAGCAAACCATTCTCGCCACCCGCGTTCGATCCGTTCTCCACCCCGATGGCGAGACTGCTGGCCGTGACTGTGGCGACGTGGCCGCGCAAATCCAGGGTGCTGGTCGGATTGGCCGAGGTGCCCGTGCCGTTCTTGTATCCAATCCAGATGGCGGTGGCCGGGCTGCTCTTGCCGCCGATGGTCACCGTGCCCGGACTGCCGGCCGTCTGGGAGGCGAACTTGACCGTTCCGGCCACCTTGGCCAGGCCGATGTTGAGCGTATCCGTCACGATGACATTGGTCCCGGCGCCCAGCATCAACGTGCCGGAACTGCCGTTGGCACCCATGGAATTGCCAATTTGCACGGTGGTCGCCGTGATGGAATTATTGGTGTCCGAAAGCGTCAGCGTGTCACTGGTGGAACCGCTGCCGTTGCCATAGCCGACGCGCAATTCGCCGAGCGAAGCACTGGCGGTGCCGAGCGTGACGCTGCCCAGCTTGGCGCAGTCGAGCGACGCGCCGTTGCCGTAACTGGTGATGTTGGCGATGGCGACACTGTAACCGACGACAAAGTTCTGCGCGGCATTGGTAACGAATAACGCCCCGCCGCCGGTCATCCGCATCCGCGTCGTGCTGATGCCGCCGTTGTCCAGGCCAACGGTAAAGTTCCCGGTAAGCTTCAACGTCCGGCCGCTCCCGATGGTGACGAGGTTCGTCAACCCGCCATTGGTGGTGATTACTGTGAGATCGCTGATGGTCTGACTGGCCGCGGAAAATTCCAGCGCCCCCGCCGTGGTGTTGTCGCCCAGCGTAATGGCGGTGGCGGCGGGCAAAGCGTTATTCGAGGAAACCCCCAGCGTACCACTCGGCACAAACACATCTCCGGAAAAACTGGCCGGCGCGCCCAACGTCAGCCGGTTGGTGCCGAGTTTGGTGAAATCCGTGTCGCCGATGAACGGTGAATTCAGCGTGGTATCGGCATCGGCGATTACGGTCATCGCGCCGGCGGGATGATTCAAGGCGCCGCCGGTGAAGGTCCACGCGCCGTTCGTGGTGAAGATTTGATTCACCTTCTGGGTGCCGCTGATCGTGACGGCGTAGCTGCCGGCGGCGCCGATGAACGACGCGTCGTTACCCAGTGTCGGCCAGGCGAGCAGCGGATTTGAGCCGGCGTTGGTGGCGGACCAGGTGGTGCTCGCGTTGTCCCAATTGCCGTTGGCGGCCTGCAAACCGGCGGCGGTCGAGGTGTCCCAATACCAGGTTGCGGGGAGCACCGTGACGACGACTCCAGCACTGGCGGTGTTGGTGGCGGCATCCGTGACGGTATAGAGAAACTGGCCGGTGCCATAGAACCCGGTGGTCGGCGTGAATCGCGCCGTGTGGCCATCCGGCAGCAGCACAACCGTGCCGTTGGTCGCGCTGGCAACGGTGAAAACCAGATTACTGCCGGGTGTGCTGGTGTCGCTGGCGAGGGTCGTCAGATCCACGTCCACGGCGGTGTTTTGCGGGGTGGTGACGTTGCCATCCGCCGCGACCGGTGGGTCTTCCTGGGGAATTTGCCATTGCGCCAGCGGCGTCAGCGTGGGCGCCACGAGCGGCGGATTCTGGCCGGGGGCGAGCGGGACTGTAAACGGCGGTTGAAAAGTGCGGCGGGTGGCGCTCGAAAAGTGCCTCACCTTCCGAGCAAAGGGAACTGGATTTTCAGGTCTCCGTCAAGCTGTTGATTCCGCTTCGAGGTAGAAGCAGCAGGAGGGGGAGCTTCG
>CAIXPZ010000177.1 GCA_903921455.1 uncultured Verrucomicrobia subdivision 3 bacterium
AGCGGCATCGGCGCACGCATCGAATCGGGCAAGGCCAGCTTCAAGGAACTCGAGGCCTACATGCTCAAGCAGGGTGAAGTGACGCCAAACACGAGCGGACGCCAGGAGTTCCTTGAAAACCTCATCAACGAATTTATCTGACATCACCATGACGCGGACGGTTTGCCTTTCGCCTCAAATAAGCTAAATACTAAACATCCTTAACATATTATGAGCATCAATTTGAAACAGTTAGAAGTGTGGTTTGTCACCGGCAGCCAGCATCTTTACGGGCCGGAAACCTTGAAGAAAGTTGCCGAGCATTCACAGGAAATCGCCAAGGCGTTGAATATCGCGCCCGCGATTCCCGTGAAGGTTGTGTTCAAGCCGGTGCTGGTCACGCCCGACGCTGTAACGGCGCTATGCCAGGCCGCCAACAATGCCACGAAGTGTATCGGTCTCATCACTTGGTGTCACACGTTCTCGCCGTCAAAGATGTGGATCAACGGCCTCAAGCAATTGCGTAAGCCGTCCGCGCATCTGCACACGCAATATAATCGCGACATTCCGTGGGCGACGATTGACATGGATTTCATGAACATGAACCAGGCCGCGCACGGCGATCGCGAACATGGTTTCATTTGGAGCCGGCTCCGGTTGAGTCGCAAGGTCGTCGTTGGTTTCTGGCAGGAAAAAACCACGCAGGAGAAACTCGGCGCATGGGCGCGAGCTGCTGCCGCATGGGCGGATTGGCAGAGCGCGCGGTTCGTCCGCTTCGGCGACAACATGCGCGAAGTGGCCGTCACCGAAGGCGACAAGGTTTCAGCGCAGATCAAATTCGGCTACTCCGTCAACACGCACGGCGTGGGCGATTTGGTGAAAGTCATCAGCGGCATTTCTGAAAAGGCAGTGGACGCGCTTTGCAAAACTTACGAAAACGTTTACGAAGTGGCTGGCGATTTGAAAAAAGGCGGCAAGCGCCACAAATCCATCCGTGAAGCCGCGCGCATCGAACTTGGTTTGCGCACGTTTTTGGAGACGGGAAATTTCAAAGGTTTCACCACGACCTTTGAGGATTTACATGGACTAATCCAACTGCCCGGCCTCGCGCCGCAGCGGTTGATGGCGGACAACTACGGTTTCGCTGGTGAAGGCGATTGGAAAACCGCCGCGCTCGTGCGGGCGATGAAAGTCATGGCGAGTGGCCTCAAAGGCGGCACGTCGTTTATGGAGGATTACACATATCATCTCGCGCCCGGCAACAAGGTCGTGCTTGGTGCGCACATGTTGGAAATTTGTCCGACTATCGCCGACGGCAAACCGTCGTTGCAGGTGCATCCGCTCGGCATCGGTGGCAAGGCGGATCCCGCGCGGCTCGTGTTCAACACGCCTGGCGGGCCGGCGGTGAACGCCGCGCTGATGGATTTTGGCAATCGCTTTCGATTACTCATTAATGAAGTCGATGTCGTTAAGCCCGAAGAGCCGATGCCGAAATTACCGGTGGCTCAAGCCGTGTGGAAGTGCCGTCCCAACTTTGAGGATGCGTGTGCCGCGTGGATTTACGCGGGCGGTGCGCATCACACCGGCTTCAGCCAGGCGGTCACGACGGAAATGCTTGAAGACTTTGCGGCCATTGCTGGTCTGGAAGCTGTCGTTATTGATGCCGACACGAAGCTCCGCTCATTCAAACAGGAGCTTGTTTGGAACGATTGCGCGTATGGTTTGAAGAGCGGCTGGGTTTCTTGAAATAAATTAATCAGGCCTCAAAGCGAACATCTCCGCAAAATGAAACTGAAAACCTTTTTTGCTGCCGCTCTGGTGTCGGCGGCTATTTCAACGATTGCGCAGCCGGCGAAAATCTCCGTGGCCGTGAACCAGCCCGGTCACAGAATTTCGCCGACGCTGTGGGGGATTTTCTTCGAGGACATCAATCTTTCGGCCGATGGCGGGATTTATCCTGAACTAGTCCGCAACCGTTCGTTTGAAGATTCTGAACAGCCTGATGATTGGCAGGTCAGTGGCGCGGAGGCGTCGATTAACAGCAGCAGGCCATTGAATCCCTTCAACCGCAAGTCGCTGTGCTTGAAAAACAGCGGCCCGTTTGCGGTGAGCAACGATGGTTATTGGGGGATGAACGCGGTGAAGGACGAGGGCTACACGCTCAAGCTCGCGGCGCGTACGGCGGAGGGTTTTAATTCGCCGCTGAAGGCGAGATTGATCGGGGCGGACGGCAAGTTGCTGGCCAGTGGCATTCTCTCCGGCCTTGGCGATGGTTGGAGATACTATACGCTCACCCTCACGCCGGCCGCTGGCGACCCGAAGGCAAAACTGGAGATTTCAGGTGACGGCAAAGGCACGTTGTTTCTGGACATGGTTTCGCTGATGCCCGACAAGACGTGGAAAAATCACGGTTTGCGGGTGGATCTCGCCGAATCGCTTGACGCCTTGCATCCGAAGTTTCTGCGTTTTCCTGGCGGCTGCTGGGTGGAAGGCGACGATTTTGCGCACATGAATCATTGGAAGAAAACGGTTGGCGACATTGATGTTCGCGAACCGCTTTGGAACATCTGGAAGTATTTTGCCACCCACGGGCTCGGTTATCACGAGTATCTCCAGCTCGCCGAAGACCTTGGTGCGGAGCCGCTGTTCTGCCTCAACGTGGGCATGTCACATCACGAGATCGTCCCGATGGACCGTATGAACGAATGGGTGCAGGACGCGTTGGACGCGATTGAATACGCCAACGGCCCGACGAATTCACTTTGGGGTGCCATGCGTGCCAAGGCTGGCCATCCCGCGCCGTTCAATCTGAAATATCTGGAAGTCGGCAATGAGAACGGCGGTCCGGCCTATCGCGAACGCTGGCCGTTGTTTGTGAATGCGATCCACGCGAAATATCCGGAAATTCAATTTGTTGCCAACCACTGGCAGGGCGGTTATCCCAGCACCCCCCCGGCGGATATTGTGGATGAACATTTCTACGACACGCCGGAATTTTTCATGCGGCACGCGACGCACTTTGATAAATATGACCGCAACGGTCCGAAAATATTCGTCGGCGAATATGCCGTTACCCGCAACTGCGGCTTGGGTAATCTGCGGGGGGCGATCGGCGAAGCCGCTTTCATGACCGGCCTCGAACGTAACTCTGACCACGTTATCATGGCGAGTTATGCGCCATTGCTGGTAAATTTGAATCATCGCGCGTGGAATCCTGATCTGATCAACTTCGACAGCGCCAATTGGTATGGTCTGCCCAGCTACTATGTTCAGCAGATGTTCGCGGCTAATCGTGGCGATGTTTCATTGCCTGCGACGGTTGAGTCGCCGCTGGCGGAAGCGGGGATGACGGGCGGCATGATTGGCGTCGGCACCTGGAATACGGCGGCAGACTTCAAGGATCTTAAAGTCACTGCGCCGGACGGCAAGACGCTATTCACTTCGGATTTCAAAAATGGCACGAAAGGTTGGAAACTGCTCGGGGCCGGCGCGGATTGGAAGGTTCAGGATGGCGCGCTGCGGCAGGATGCCCACAGGGAATTCATCCGTGCGCTCGCGGGTAAACGCGAGTGGACGGATTATACGCTCACGCTCAAGGCCCGTAAGCTGTCCGGTGCGGAAGGATTCCTGATCTTGTTCCGCATCGGCGGCAATGAGGATCGCACCTGGTGGAACATCGGCGGTTGGGGCAACACGGCGGATGGTATTGAAGCCGGCACCACTCTGGATTCCAAGCCCGGTCATATTGAGAGTGATCGCTGGTATGATCTCAAGGTCGTTGTCAGCGGCAGGAATGTGAAGTGCTACCTCGATGGCCAGTTGGTGCATGATCTGAATTACGATGGTGCCGGAACCGTGGCCAGCCTCTACGCCGTGGCTGCCACGGATGAGAGCTCCGGCGAAGTGATTCTCAAAGTGGTCAATGCCAACGACTTGCCGCTGGAAACTGAAGTCGATTTTACCGGCGGCAATAATCTAACCGGCGCCGGCCGGGCAATCGTATTGACCTCGGAAAAACCATCGGATGAAAACTCGCTGGAAAATCCGAAGAAAGTATCTCCAAAAATGGAGAACTTTAAATTTACCGGCGCGGGATTCAAGCGTTCGTTCCCCGGCAATTCCCTCACGGTGTTGCGGCTGCAAACAAAATAACATTCATGCGATCTGTCCTGACAATATTCCTCGCCGCCTTTGCCGTCTATTTTGCCGGTGACACGATCGCTTTGGGTGAACCGGTCGCGCCGAAAGTTGCGCGGGTGGTGGAACCGTTTCCTTTGACGGACGTGCGATTGCTGGATGGGCCGTTTCGCGAGGCGATGCTGCGGGATCAAAAGTATCTGCTAAGTCTTGATCCCAGCCGGTTGCTCCACACCTTCCGGATTAACGTCGGCTTGCCGTCGAGCGCGCAGCCGCTCGGTGGCTGGGAAGAGCCGCATTGCGAACTCCGCGGTCACAGTCTTGGCCACTGTCTCTCGGCCCTGTCTCTGATGTATGCCGCCACCGGCGATGCCGAATACAAGCGGCGCGTGGATTATATTGTCGGCGAACTCGCGAACTGCCAGAGCAACTCTCCGGCGGCGGGCTATCATGCGGGCTATTTGTCCGCGTTTCCCGAATCGTTCATCGACCGCGTGGAAAAACGAGAGAAAGTCTGGGCGCCGTGGTATACGCTGCACAAAATCCTCGCCGGTCTGTTGGACGCCAACCAGCTTTGCGGCAGCGCGCCGGCCCTGATCGTCGCGGAAAACCTGGCTGGCTGGGTGAAGTTCCGCGTGGATCACCTGTCACCCGAGCAGATGCAAAAGTCACTCGACGAAGAGCACGGCGGAATGAACGAAGCGCTGGCCAATCTCTATGGGGCAACTGGGAGACCGGAATACTTGCAGTTGTCCGCCGCATTCAATCACGCGAAAGTTCTCGGCCCGCTCGCGCGTGGCGAAGATAAGCTAAACGGTATCCACGCGAACACGCAGATTCCGAAAGTTATCGGCGTGACGCGCGAATACGAACTCACGGGTGACGTGCAGTTGCTTAACATGGCGCACACGTTTTGGGATTCTGTCGCGCAGCATCGTTCCTATGTCATCGGCGGTCATAGCGACCACGAGTTTTTCTTCCCGACGAATGATTTTGCGAAGCACTTGAGTGCCGATACCTGCGAGACGTGTAATTCATACAATATGCTCAAGCTCACCCGGGAACTATTTGCGCTGGAGCCGGATGCCGCGAAGATGGATTTTTACGAGCGTGCGCTCTATAATCACATCCTCGCCTCACAGGATCCGGAGACGGGCATGTTTGTATATCTGATGTCGCTCAAACCGGGGCATTTTAAGACCTATTCTACGCCGGAAGATTCCTTTTGGTGCTGCGTCGGCACCGGCATGGAAAATCATTCCAAATACGGCGACACGATATATTTTCACGACCGGAATTCTCTGTATATCAATTTGTTCATCCCGTCGGAATTGTCGTGGAGGGAAAAAGGCTTGGTGGTCCGGCAGGAGACAAAATTTCCTGATAGTGATATAAGTGTTTTGAAATTCAAATTGGAGCAGCCTTTGAAATTTGCGTTGAAAATACGCCAACCAGGTTGGGCGACGAAGGGGATGAAGGTTTTAGTCAACGGCCAGGAGTTTAAGCCCGATTCCATAGCTGGCAGTTACTTTGCCGTGCTCCGTGAGTGGCGTGATGGAGACGAGGTTAAGATTCAGTTGCCGATGAGCCTGCACATCGAATCGTTGCCAGGTATTAGCAGCCAAGTTGCTTTGCTCTACGGGCCGATAGTGCTTGCCGGTGAGTTGGGCACAAACGACCTGCCCAATCCGATCACTCGCAGCCAGACTGATTACAGCAAACGGGCGGTTCCCGAAGTGCCGGTGTTTGTGGGGACTTTAGATCAGTTGTTACAACACGTCGAGCCGGTCGTTGGCCAGTCGCTCACCTTTCGAACCCGCGGCCTCGGCCGGCCGCAGGATGTGACTTTGATTCCATTTTTTCGGATGCACCGTGAGCGCTACTCGGTTTATTGGAATTTGGTTAGTCCCGAAGCCTGGAATGCGCGTCAGCTGGCTGCGCCGGCGGCGGCCGAACAACTTGTTCCCGCGCCGCTTGTAAAACTTCAGCCGGTGCCGTTCACGGCGGTGAAAATCAACGACACATTCTGGTCCGCCCGGCAGGAAACCAACCGGCTGGTCAGCATACCGGTAAGCCTCGATAATTTGGAGAAGGCGGGCAACCTCGAAAACTTCCGCCTTGCCGCCCGCCACGCTACCAACGGTTTTATCGGCCCTGTCTTCATGGATTCGGATCTCTACAAGGCTATTGAAGCGGCCTCATTTACACTCGCCACGCATCCGGACCCGGAACTTGAAGCGCGGCTGGATGTGATGATTCTACTCATTGCCGCGGCACAACAACCGGACGGGTATCTCGACACCTATTACATCGTTAAAGAGCCTGGACGCCGCTGGACGAATCTTCGCGACTGTCACGAACTATATTGTGCCGGCCACCTGATTGAAGCGGCTGTGGCGCATTTTCAGGCGACGGGCAAAAGAACTTTTCTCGACGTTGCCATCAAGCTGGCCAACCACATTGACTCTGTTTTCGGGCCGGAGCCAAAACGCCTGGGCTATCCCGGCCATCCGGAGATTGAACTTGCGTTGGTGAAACTCTGGCGTGCGACCGCTGACCAGCGCTATTTCAATCTGGCAAAATTCTTCGTCGAAAATCGCGGCCGCCATTTCTTTGCGGATGAGCACCATGTGCCGGTGGAAAAATATGACGGCACCTATTGGCTGGACGACGTGCCGATTTTTGACCACGAAAAAATCAAAGGTCACGCCGTCCGCGCGGCGTATCTCATGAGTGGCGCCACCGACGTGGCGGCGCAGACCGGCGATGAGCGGTTGCTGGCCATGCTTGACCGCGTCTGGCGTAACACGACCGGGAAAAATATGTATCTCACCGGTGGCATCGGGCCGAGCGCGCACAATGAAGGCTTCACGGTGGATTACGATTTGCCGAACCTTTCCGCGTATCAGGAAACGTGCGCCACCGTCGCGCTGGCGCAGTGGGCCAGCCGGCTTGGGCTGCTTTATGGCGATGCAAAATATGCCGACGTCGTTGAGCGTGGGCTTTACAATGGGATGCTGGCGGGTGTTTCCCGGGACGGAAAACGATTTTTCTACGTCAATCCGCTGGAAAGCACTGGCAACCATCATCGTCAGGAATGGTTTGGCTGCGCGTGCTGTCCCCCGAACGCTGCGCGCACCATCGCGGCGCTCGGCGGCTATGCTTACGCGACCGGCACCAATTCGCTGTGGGTGAATCTTTACCTGCAAGGCCGGGTTGAGACGCAAGTTGGCGGCCAGAAAATCACTCTGGATGTAAAAACGGATTATCCGTGGGACGGCAAGGTGGTTTTAAAGGCTCAGTTGGCACGGCCGGCGAACTTTGAACTGCGACTGCGCGTGCCGGGCTGGTGCGAAGGTGCCGGCTTGAGTTTGAACGGAAAAATTATTTCGGCACCTGAATTCACTCGTGGCTATTTCGTCTTGTCGCGTCAGTGGAAAAATGGGGACGCCGTGGAATTGAATTTGCCCATGCCGGTGAAACGCGTCGCGGCGAGCCCCAATGTTGTTGCCGATCGCGGCTCGCTGGCAATCCAGCGCGGTCCCCTGGTTTATTGCGTTGAACAATGCGACCAAACCGCCCCGGTTGGCTCGCTGGTTTTGCCCGCCGATGCGGACTTGAAGGCGGCGTCGGCCGAATTATTCGGCGGCATTTCCGTGATTCATGGCTTCGGCGAAGCGGCCGGGAAAACGGATTGGAATGACGAGCTATATCAAAACACCGCTCCATCCAGGCGCGTGGAAATCACCGCAGTGCCATATTATCTCTGGGACAACCGGCAGGCTGGGGCCATGAAGGTGTGGCTGCCGGTGACGCCGGTGGTCGCCCGGTCGGCTGGGCTGGAAACTCGTGCCGCCGTTAAGTTTTCTTTTGCCAATGGCAATTGCGAGCCAGGCGCCATCAACGACGGCATCGAACCGGTGAAATCTTCGGATCAACCAGAGTCCCTGGCGCACTGGTGGCCGCACAAGGGCACTGAGGAATGGGCCCAATACACCTGGCCCTCGCGGATCACGGCGAGCGGGGCAAAAGTTTTTTGGTTCGATGACACCGGGCATGGCGAATGTCGCTTGCCGGCCGCCTGGCATCTGGAATTTCTTGACGGCAATGAATGGATGCCGGTTTCTGCCAGGGGTAATTATGCCATCACCAAAGACAAGTGGTGCGAAATCAAATTTGAACCGGTGCAGACAAAGTCGCTCCGCTTGGTGGTGAAGTTGCCCGAAGGCTGGGCGGCCGGCGTCCATGAATGGAAGGTTGTTGAATGATTATGAGAAATGCATTTTGCCTTTGGCTGTTGCTCGCCATGTTCTTGCTCGGCCGGTTGAGCGGCAATGCTGCAACCATCACCATTCAGACCGATCAGCCTGGAGCCAAACTTAACCCGGGGATGTGGGGGATTTTCTTTGAGGATATCAACCTTGGTGCGGATGGCGGGCTTTATGCGGAGTTGGTAAAGAATCGCTCGTTTGAATTCCCCGAAGCGTTGATGGGCTGGAGCGAGTCTGGCAGCCGGGACAACCCTTCCAATTCCAATACAGCCTCGAAACCAACTCAAAGCCAGCTGACGATCCGGACCAACGCGCCGTTTAACGTGGCCAATCCGCATTACCTTCGGATCGTGTCCGATTCACCGGCGGCTTATGGCGTGGCGAATGAAGGCTTTCGCGGCATCGGCGTAAAGGCGGGCGAAAAATATGATTTTTCTGCGCAGGTGCGGGCCGTTGCTGGTTCCCCCGCGCTCCAGATCGAGTTGGTGGATGGCGCTGGCAAAATTTTGGCCAGTGAGCGCATTAATAGATTGCCGGCGGATTGGGGGTTGAAGCAAGTCACGCTGCGGCCCAAGGTCACCGAAGCCAGGGCACGGTTGCGGGTTCTGGTTTTGGGTGGTGGAGTGGTTGACCTCGACATGGTTTCGTTATTTCCGCAGCAGACCTGGAAAAACCGGCCCGGCGGCCTGCGGTCGGACATGGTGCAATGGCTCGCGGACTTGAAGCCGGGTTTCCTGCGTTTTCCCGGCGGCTGCATTGTGGAAGGACACACGCTGACGAATCGCTATCAATGGAAGACAACGATCGGTCCGGTGGCGGAGCGTAAGCTCATCATGAATCGCTGGAACGATGAGTTTAAACATCGTCCAACCCCCGATTACTACCAGACGTTCGGGCTGGGCTTCTATGAGTACTTTCAATTATGTGAAGACATCGGGGCTTCGCCGTTGCCGATTTTGAATTGCGGCATGGCGTGCCAGTTCAATTCCGGCGAACTGGTGCCGCTGGACCAGCTGGATCCGTATATTCAGGACGCACTCGACCTCATTGAGTTTGCCAATGGTCCCGTGACCAGCCCGTGGGGCGCCCAGCGCGCGGCCTTCGGGCATCCCAAGCCCTTCAATCTGAAAATGCTTGGGGTTGGTAATGAACAATGGGACCAGCAATACATTGATCGGTATGCGAAATTCCATGCGGTGTTAAAAGCCCGTCATCCGGAAATCAAGTTGGTTTCCGCCGCCGGGCCGTCGCCGGATGACGGGCATTTTAAATTTGCCTGGCCCAAGTTGCGCGAGTTGCACGCGGATATTGTGGATGAACATTGCTACGCCAAACCCGATTGGTTCTACCACAACACGCATCGCTATGACGGCTACGACCGCAACGGCCCGAAAGTTTTCTTCGGCGAATACGCCGCGCAGAGTGACAAAGTGGTCAGCGTGAATAACCGCAACAATCTGGAGTGCGCGCTTGCCGAGGCCGCTTGCATGACCGGGTTGGAGCGCAACGGCGACGTTGTTCGCCTGGCGAGCTACGCGCCGCTGTTTGCGCATATTGAAGGCTGGCAATGGAAGCCGGACCTGATCTGGGTGGATAATCTTAGGAGCTACGGCACGCCCAATTATTATGTTCAGAAGCTGTTTGCCAATAATGCCGGCGACACCATTTTGCCCGTGAAACTCGACGCGGGCGGCGCGGAAAAGATTTATGCCTCCGCCTCGGCCGCCTCGGCCGCCGGCGAGGTGATTCTTAAAGTGGTGAATGGCGGCAGTGCGCCGGTATCAACCCGATTGGAGTTTGTGGGTGCAAAACATATTGCTTCGGCGGTGAAAGTTTTCACGCTTGCCAGTTCTAACCAGCAGGATGAGAACTCCTTTGCCGAGCCGCGCAAAGTTTTTCCACAGGCGTCAGTCTGCAAAATCAAGGGGGCACAGTTTGACTACACCTTGCCGGCAAACTCCCTCACGGTGCTGCGGCTCAAGCTTTCCAACTAATTATGGCAAATCAATACACGATCGGTTTGGACTATGGCACGAATTCAGTTCGTGCCCTCATCGTCAATGTCGCCAACGGCGCGGAAGTGGCCGCCGCGGTTTGGACCTACGCGCATGGCACTCAGGGCGTGATCTTGTCGCGTGATCCGAATCTGGCGCGGCAACATCCGCTGGATTACGTCAATGGTGCGGAGATAACCATCCGGCAGGCGCTGGCTTCGGCCAAAAAATCCGTGAAAGGTTTTCGGGCGGATCAAGTCATCGGCATTGGCGTGGACACGACTGGCAGCACGCCGTTGCCGGTGGATGCGCAGGGGCAGCCGTTGGCGTTCAGTAAAAAATTCGCCAATCATCCCGCCGCGCTGGCGTGGCTGTGGAAAGATCATACCGGCGTCGCCGAGGCGGCGGAGATTACGGCGCTGGCTAAAAAGTTGCGTCCACAATTTCTTGCCAAGTGTGGCGGCACCTATTCGAGTGAATGGTTCTTTAGCAAGATTTTGAAATGTCTTCGCGCCGCGCCGGAAGTGTTCAATGCCGCGCATTCGTGGATTGAGCTTTCGGACTTTGTTCCGGCTGCGCTCACCGGCACGCTTGCGCCCGATAAATTCACCGCCGGTGTCTGTGCGGCCGGCCACAAGGCGATGTGGAATGCGAAATGGGGTGGTTATCCTGATCAACAATTTCTCGCAAAATTGCATCCCCAACTCGGCGCCTTACGCGATCGGTTGCCGAAAAGAGTCCGTGCCGTTGACACGGCCGCCGGGGCTTTGACTGCGGAATGGGCCGGGAAAACCGGGTTGACGGCGGGTATCCCGGTGGCGGTCGGCGCATTCGATGCTCATACCGGAGCGATTGGTGCGGGCGTCAAACCTGGCACGCTGGTCAAGATCATCGGCACCAGCACCTGCGATATCAGTGTTCGCCATAACACGGCGAAGCTGGCGGATGTGCCCGGGCTCTGCGGCATCGTGGATGGCAGTGTCGTGCCGGGATATTTTGGTCTTGAGGCCGGTCAGTCGGCAGTCGGTGATATTTTTAATTGGTGGGTGAATTACATCCAGCCGCATGGCGAGAAGCTGTCGCATCGCGTGCTGGATGAGGAAGCCTTGAAGCTTAAGCCCGGCGAAAGCGGCTTGCTTGCGCTCGACTGGAACAATGGCAATCGCACCATTTTGGTGGATCAGCGCCTGACGGGGTTGCTGGTGGGCCAGACCCTTTATACCACGCCAGCCGAGGTTTATCGCGCGCTGATTGAAGCCACGGCTTACGGCGCGTTGACCATCATCAACCGTTTTGAGGAATACGGCGTGAAGATCAACGAAGTCGTCAACTGCGGCGGGATCGCGGAAAAAAGCGCGATCACGATGCAGATCTATGCGGACGTGACGGGACGGCCGATGAAGATTTCACGCTCGGCGCAGACCTGCGCGCTGGGATCCGCCATCGCGGCGGCGGTCATCGCCGGGGCGCACAAGGATTTCGCAGCGGCGCAGAAGAAAATGACCGGGCTAAAGCCGAAAGTCTATAAGCCGAACCCCAAGGCGCATGCCGTCTATCAGGAGCTTTATGCGATTTATAAGCAATTGCACGATGCCTTCGGCACGGAGAATTGGAATGGCAATCTATTTGGTGTGATGAAGCAGTTGATTGAAATCCGCAGCCGCATTCGTAAATAATACCTTTCCCATGCTCGAAAAACTTAAAGCGCAAGTGTGCCGGGCCAACCTGGATCTGGTGGCCAAGGGGCTCGTCATCGAAACCTGGGGCAATGCCAGTGGTGTGGACCGTGACCGTGGGTTGGCGGTCATCAAGCCCAGCGGCGTGCCCTATGCCGGCATGAAGCCAAAGCACATGGTCGTCGTTTCGCTCGCGGATGGTCAAGTGGTCGAAGGTAATTTGAAACCCAGTTCGGACACGCCGACGCACCTGGTTCTGTATCGTGCCTTTCCAAAAATTGGCGGCGTGGTGCATACGCACAGTTTGTTTGCGACGGCGTGGGCGCAGGCGCAACGGGGGTTGCCGAGCTACGGCACGACGCAGGCGGATTACTGGTATGGCGACGTGCCTTGCACGCGGCTGCTGAAACCGTCCGAAATTAGAAATGATTACGAGGCGAACACCGGCGAGGTGATCGTCGAAACGTTTAAGAAATTAAAATTTGATCCGCAGCAACATCCCGCAGTGCTGGTCGCGAGCCACGGGCCGTTCACTTGGGGCAAGGATGTGGCCGACGCGGTTCACAACGCCGGCGTGCTGGAATTCATTGCGCAGCTCGCCAGCGAGACGTTAAAAATCAATCCGGAACTGAAGCCGATGCCGTCGGTTTTGCTCGACAAACATTTTCTTCGCAAACATGGCCCGAGTGCTTACTATGGCCAGAAATAACTCCGCAACTAACAACTATTCCGTATCACCATGAACAAATTAATCCAACTCATCACTGTCACGTCGCTTGGAGTTTTTGCGGCGTGTTTAACCGGCTGCAACACTATGTCAAACACACCTAAAGGAACCATTACCAAAGCGGATTTCGGCAAAACGCCGGATGGGCAAGCGGTTGACCTCTACACCTTGCGCAACGACCAGGGGGTCGAGGCGCGCATCATGACTTACGGCGGTATTGTTCAGTCGCTGTTCGTGCCGGATAAGAGCGGCAAACTGGGCGATGTCGTGCTCGGCTACGACAATCTGCAGGGTTACATCGACAAGACGCCGTATTTCGGCGCGCTGATTGGCCGTTACGGCAATCGCATCGGCGGCGCAAAATTTACGCTGGATGGCCAGACTTACACGCTGGCGACTAATAACGGGCCGAACTCGCTCCATGGCGGCCTGGTTGGTTTCGACAAAGTCGTGTGGACGGCCCGCCCGCTGCCAACGTCACACGGGCCGGCCTTGATACTGACTTATGTGAGCAAGGATGGCGAAGAGGGTTTCCCCGGCAACTTGCAAGTCACGGCGATTTATACGCTGACGGACAAGAACGAGCTGAAACTGGATTTTACCGCCAAGACCGACCAGGCGACGGTGGTGAATCTGACGCATCATTCCTATTTCAACCTGTCAGGGCAGGGGAATGGCGACATTCTCGGCCACGTGGTCTATATCAATTCCGGCCAGACCACGCCGGTGGACAGCGGCCTCATCACCACCGGCGAATTTGCCGACGTGACCGGCACGCCGTTTGATTTCCGCAAGCCGGCCACGATCGGTGCGCGCATCAACGACCCGGACAAGGTTCTGCAATTTGGTCCCGGCTACGATCATAACTGGGTCATCAATAAACTGCTTGGCCAGTTCGGCCTGCAGGCCCGCGTGGTGGATCCGGCTAGCGGTCGTGTGATGGAAGTTTGGAGCGACGAGCCCGGCTTGCAATTCTATGCCGGTAATTTTCTTGATGGCACGATCAAGGGCAAGGGTGGCGTCGCTTACCAGATTCACACCGGCTTTTGCATGGAGCCGCAGCATTATCCTGACTCGCCGAACAAGGCAAATTTCCCGTCGGTGGTTTTGCGCCCCGGCCAAACCTATCACAACACGATTGTTTATAAATTCAGCGTGGAATAATCCGACTACATCATAACTATGAATGAAATAACGAATAATGTTGCGGCTGCGGCCAATGGCGTTGCCGCCGTGGCGGCCAACGGACAATCCGTGTTCAACGGGCTGGACTGGGCGGTGATCGCCCTCTTCGCCCTCGGCATGATTGCCACGGTGGCGTTCTCGATGCGCAAGAAGAACGAGTCGGGCAAGGATTACTTCCTGTCGGGCCGCGATGCGAACTGGCTGCAAATCGGCTCATCGATCTTCTCCTCGAACATCGGTTCGGAACATCTCGTCGGTCTGGCCGGCGCCGGTTTCGTCACCGGTATGGCGATGGCCCATTGGGAAATGCATGGCTGGCTCATCCTGATCTTGGGCTGGGTGTTTGTGCCGCTCTATGACCGGATGAAAGTGTTCACCATGCCGGAATTTCTCGAATTGCGCTTCAGTCGCGGTTCCCGGAATGTCTTGAGCTTGCTGACCATGGCCAGTCTGGTTCTGACCAAAATCGCCGCGACGATTTATGCCGGCGACGTGGTGATCCGTACGCTGTTGGGCGTGGAATCGGTCAATCTGTTCGGCCACAACGTGGACGTCTTCTGGGTTATCGCCCTCGGGCTCGCGTTCACGACCGGTCTCTACACGATCTTCGGGGGCATGCGCGTGATCATGTATACCGCCGTGTTGCAGACGCCGGTGTTGATCTTCGGTTCGCTGGCCATTCTTTACGTTGGGCTGCACAAGCTCGGCGGCGGTAGTTTGATCGAAGGTTGGAATGCGACCAAAGTGGCGGTGGGACAAAATATCCATCTCATCCGCTCCAATGCCGACCCCGAATGGCCGTGGCTCGCGGTGTTGCCTGGTTCCGCGATTATCGGCTTCTGGTATTGGTGCACCGACCAATACATCGTCCAGCGCGTGCTGGCGGGTAAGAACCAGCAGGAATCCCGTCGCGGTTCCATTCTGGCCGGTTACTTCAAGCTGACGCCGGTGTTCATCTTCCTGATTCCCGGCATGGTCGCCTTTGCGTTGACTCAGAAACCCGGCAGTGGTTTTGCCACGACCGGCGACGCGGCTTATACCTCGCTGGTTGCACAGATCCTGCCCCACGGCATCAAGGGGATTGTGGCTTGCGGCATGATCGTCGCGCTTATGGCTTCGTTGGCGTCGAAGTTCAACGCTTCGGCCACGCTGTTCACGATGGACTTCTATCGGGAATGGCATCCGAACGCCTCCGGCAAAACCGAAGTGCTCGTCGGGCGCATCGCCACGGCGGTGATTGTGTTCCTCGGCATTTGCTGGGTGCTGGTCATCAAGGCGCTCCATTCGAGTCTTTACGAATACCTCCAGAACGTGCAGGCCTATCTCTCGCCGGCCATCGCCGTGCTGTTCGCCGTCGGCGTGTTCTGGAAACGCGCTACGGCTCCGGCTGCGCTGTGGGCCTTTGTGGTGGGGGTTGTGGCCGGTTTTGCCCGGCTGGCAACTGACCTCGTCATGCGCACGGACGGTGCGACGGTGAAAGAGTTGAAACAACAGCTCTACAAACATCTCATCACCGCCGACCAATACAACGCCGGGATCGCGCCCATTCACGCCAAGTATGGCATCATGTTCACCTTTTGGAACATCCACTGGCTCTATTTCTGCCAGGGCTTGTTTGTGCTGACGGCGGCGTTGATGATCGTCATCAGCTTGATGACGCAGCCGCCGGATCCCAAGACCGTCAAATACACCTGGTATGGCGCCTCGCCGGCTGAAAAAGCCGCCACCCGTGCCAGTTGGAACGCAATGGACGTGGTGCTGAGCTTGATCGTCGTCGCCGCCGTCGTCTGGTTCTACCTGAGTTTCTGGTGAACGGATAATCCCCGGGCTGCGGTGCTTCGGCACCGCAGCCTTTTTTTGTTTAACCCACCAAACCCTCGTCTATGAAAGTTCTTTTGCTATCACTCCTCGGTCTATTGGCCGTGCTGCCGTTGGTTTTCGGCCAGACCGATCTCACCTCCCGAGAGCAACTGATCGTTGCCGTGGCCAAGCCTGCGCCGGCACCGCAGTTCAACGGTGCGAGTATCGTTGGTATCCGGCCGAACACGCCGGTGCTTTATGCGCTGACCGTCAGCGGCGACCGGCCGTTGGAATTTTCTGCGAAGCAGTTGCCGGCCGGACTCACGCTGGACGCCCGGACGGGCATCATCACCGGCATGCTCAAGGATAAGGGTGAATTCACGTTCACCGCCACCGCCAAAAACTCCGCCGGTCATGCGGCGGCGAAAATCAAACTGGTCTGCGGCGACACGCTCGCGCTCACGCCGCCGCTCGGTTGGAACAGCTACGATTGTTTTGGTGACAATGTTCTTGAATCCGAAGTGCTGGCCAATGCCCGTTACGTTGCGGCGCAGATGCAACCCGTGGGCTGGGATACGATCGTCGTGGACTATTGCTGGTCCGACCCTGGTGCGCATGACAACAACCGCAATGCCCGCGCCAACGCACCGCTCACGATGGATCAGTTTGGCCGCATGCTGCCAGCAACCAATCGTTTCCCCACCGCCACGGGCGGGGCCGGGTTTAGGCCGCTCGCCGATGCCATCCACGCGCTTGGCCTCAAGTTCGGCATCCATGTCATGCGCGGCATTCCGCGCAACGCGGTCAAATTGAATTTGCCCATCGAGGGTTCCGCCTTCACCGCCGCCGAGGCTGCGAACACCAATGACACGTGCGCTTGGTGCCCTGACATGTTCGGGGTCAGCAGCAATGCCGCCGGCCAGGCTTGGTATGATTCCTGTGCGAAGCTGTGGGCCTCCTGGGCGGTGGATTACATCAAAGTGGACGACCTTTCCCGCCCGTATCATACCGCCGAGATCGAGATGATCCGTCGGGCGATTGATCGCAGCGGGCGCGCGGTAATCTTCAGCACATCGCCCGGCGAAACGCCCGTTGCGGAGGCTGCCCACATTTCCGCCCATGCCAACCTCTGGCGCGCCTCCGATGACTTTTGGGATGAGTGGAAATTCCTCGACCACGCTTTCATGCTCGCCGCCCGCTGGCAGGGCATCGGTGGACCGGGCCACTGGCCGGATGCCGATATGCTGCCCGTCGGCCATCTGTCCGTGAGCCACCGTTCCGTCGGGAAGGACCGCCGCACGCATTTCACGCGGGACGAGCAGCTCACCCTGCTTTCCTTTTGGAGTCTGCTGCCCTCGCCGCTGATGGTCGGGGCGAACCTGCCGGACAACAACGCGTGGACGCTTGCCTTGCTAACCAATCCCGAAGTCCTCGCCGTGAATCAAGACGCGCTGGGCCAGCCGGCGCGACGGCTGACGAATGCTCTCGCCGGTGCGGAAGTATGGACCAGGCAGCTCGCCGATAAATCGCTGGTCGTGGGTGTGTTTAATCGGGGGAAAACCGCCGTGCCGGTGAAGTTGGTCTGGCGCGAACTTGGGCTCCGCGCCAAACCTGCCGTGCGTGATTTGTGGGTGCGGACGGATTTAAAGAAAACGGAAAGTTTCGACGCCGAGCTCCCGCCGCACGGCTCTGTGCTGCTGAAAGTGAATTAAAACCGTTCCCGCACGGGCCAGGCTGCGTCGTGGCCGCCTTGCCCGGCGGGGGCTTTCAGCCGAACATCTCGGGGCTGATGACGCCTTCGAACACGCGCGTCACACTGCCGGTCATCAGGATGTCAAACCCGTCGCGGATCTCGATGGTGATGTCACCGCCGGGGCAATGCACCGTCACGTGGTTGTCCACGAGGCCCAGTTTGTGCGCGACGGCCGCGCTGGCGCTGCTGCTGCTGCCGCTGGCCAGCGTGTAGCCCGCGCCACGTTCCCAGATCTCGATCTGGATGTTCGCGCGGTCGATCACTTTCAGGAACTGCACGTTGGTCTTGCGCGGGAAGTTCGGATGCACCTCGAGAAGCGGACCGTATTGGTGCGCCAGCGCGGCGCTGATCTCCGGCAACGGCAGCACGCAGTGCGGATTCCCGATGGTCGCGGCGCAGAAAACAAAGTCGCGGCCGCCCGCGGAAATCGTTTCGTTGAGAACTTCGCGCGGGGCGCCGGTGACGGGAATCTTCTCGCTGGCAAAGCTGACCTTGCCCATCTCGACGCGCACCATCTTGCCGCCGTCATACACGGTCGAACGGACTATGCCGCCGTCCGTCTGGAGCGCAAATTCGTCGTTGCCGACGAACTTCGTGTCCCAGAGGTAACGCGAGAAGATGCGGACGCCGTTGCCGCTCTTTTCGGCGATGGAGCCGTCGGGGTTGTAGATTTTCAATGCGCACTTGGCGGTGGTCGAGGGCAGGGGGCCGAGGAGAATGCCGTCGGAGCCGACGCCGAAATTGCGGTGGCAGATGAGCCGGACTTGTTCGGTGGTGAGCGGGGCGGAAAGGTGCTTGGGATCAATGACGATGTAGTCGTTGCCGAGCGCGTGGTATTTGGTGAAAGCGATGTTCATCCCGTGCAGGATAGCGTGCGGGGCGCGGGCGTTGAAGCGTTAAATCGTTGAATGGTTTAATTGGCGCCCGATTCAACATTGCAACCATTTAACGATTCAACCCATTCACTCCCCCATCGCCGCAAGCTTGGCGGGAGCGGCTTCGTCGTAGATGGCCTTGATTTCATCATCGGTCAGCGCGCGGTTGTAGACGGCAACTTCGTCGATTTTTCCGATAAATTGACGCTCTTCTCCCGGGGTGTTGTATTTTCCAATCCAGAACCGGCCCTCCGGCGGTGTGGCAAAATTCATGGAGCCGGATGCGACTTGGGTTCCATCCACATAGAGCTTGATGGAATCGGTCCCGACACTGGTCACGGCGATGTTATACCACCGGCCCGGGACGAGGGTCGGACCGAAGACGGCTTCACCCCATTGGGTAAACGCTATCCGGTGATCAGTGGCGACACCGAGGCAATAAAGCCGTCCCGCACCCGCGTCTCCGTAACCGGCGATAAAACCTAATATGCCGGGACTGAAGGCATCGAGATAAATCCAACAATCCAATGTCCGGTCGCTGGTGCCAATCGGAAAGTCCATGGCCGAAGCGGTCATGCCGTCGTCTGGCGAGTGGAAGGCGAATGCCTGGCCGACTTTGCCGGGCGCGTAGTCGGCCTGATTTTGCAACTGTCCATGACGATTGCCTACGCTGTCGTTGGCGTTGCCTTCCGCCGACCACAAGGCCACGAGGCCGTCAATCGGTTTGCCCGAAGTGCGCGTTGCCGAGATCGTCAGGCGCCGGATGGAAGCCACCGGCAGTCCCACCTTGCCGAAACCGGTTTGCAAATTCAGTTCCGACTTTGCAAACCCGCCGGTCAAAACATCCCCGCTGGTGGTGGTCAATTTTGCGGTGTTGGTGGCGAGGCATTCGATGGAGCGGATGTCTTTCACCGCCAGATCCAAATTGCCCAATAAGACGGAATGAAACGCGAGCGTCTTGTCAGCGTCACGGCCGACGACGCGTGAGCCGTCACGGAGTTCCACCGTCAGCCGCAAGGTGTTATTGTCGTTGGTGCTGGCACCTGAAACCGGCCAGGCGCCGCCTGCCAACATCAGCAGGCCGAGCAAGGCTATCTTGGAGCCGCGGAGGCCTAGGCTGATGGTGCATTCTGATTTCATGAACCGACCTTATGCCGTCCGCTTCCGGCCGTCCAGCTTGATTTTGCAAGCAAAACCCCCAAGCCGCTTGCGGTTGCCTATGGTTTTTCGCGGTGCGCCGGGCGGGCTTATTTACCCTGCGCCGCCGCGGGGTCGCGGTATTGGTAGAAGGCGGCAACGAGGCTGAACAGGATGGCCACCACAAAGGTCAGGCCGGCATATTGCAGGAACCGTCCGGTGCTCACCGAGTCTTCGTGCGGGCCGCTGCCGGAGAGGATTTTGGTGAAGGTGGTCACGAGCAGATTGCCGAACGCCACGGTCAGCAGCCAGAAGCTCATGACGGCGCTCTTCATCTCCGGCGCCGCTTCGCGGAAGGCGAATTCCAGCCCTGTCGTGGAGAACAGCACTTCCGCCGTGGTGAGGACGAGGTAGGGAACGGTCTGCCACAGCACGCACAGCTGTTCGCCGCCCTCGATCTTTTTCTGCAGCAGCGCCACGATGAGATACGAGGCGGCGGCAATGAACATGCCATACGACATCCGCTTCAGCGGCGACGCGAATTTGCCGAGGCGCGGATAGATGACCAGCGTGAGCAGCGGCACCAGCAGCATGACGATGGCGGGATTGGCCGACTGCATCTGTTCCGCGCCGATGTTCAGGCCCAGGATGTCGATCGCCACCATCTGTTTGCCCTGCAACACCCACGTCGAATTGGTCTGGTCAAACAGCGTCCAGAACACGGGCACAAAGGCGAAGATGAACAGGATGGGGCTTAACGAGCGGGCCGCGGCGATCTCCCGTTCGTTGTGGCGCGGGGCGGCGAGTTTCAAAAAGGATTCCGGCAGCTCGGTTTTTCTCAGGATGCTGAACACAATGACGAACACATACCACAGCCCGACGCAGGTGAGCGCGGCCCAGCCGAGGAATTTGGCCGAGGCGCCGCCGCCCTTGCTGAAAAACAGCCAGACCATGATGATCATCGCCAGCACCGGCAGCCCGACGGTGGTGAAGAGATTCAGCAGCGGCAGCCAGGGCGTCGTCCGGCTGGCGCGCCACGCGGTCATGAATACGGTGAAGAAGCCGGAGTGGTTGGTTTCGCGATTGGTCGGCTTGCGGACGTAGTGTTTGGTGCCCAGCCAGAATATCAGCGTGGCGACGGCCATCAAAATGCCCGGCACGCCGAAGGCCCAGCTGTAACTGCTCTTGTCCTTCACCCACGGGATCACCAGAAACGAGAAAAAGGAACCGAAGTTGATCGCCCAGTAAAAGGCGCCGTAAGCCTTCTGCAACAGGTGCGACTGGTTCGCATTAAACTGGTCGCCCATGAACGCCGAAACGCACGGCTTGATGCCGCCCGAACCGAAGGCGATCAATCCCAGGCCGACGCAGAGGCAGAGGAGCCGCGCATGCGCATCGCCGGCCAGACCGCTGCACGCCAGCACGCCGTTGCCCAGGCAATACACCATCGAGACCCAGAGAATCGTGTGGTAGCGGCCGATGACTTTGTCCGACAGCCACGCGCCGATCAGCGGCATGAAATAATTGGCGAACTTGAAGAAGTGGATGATGGACGTCGCGTCGTCCGTGGTTTCACCCAGGCCGCCCTTGGTCGCTTCATCGGTGATGTAGCCGGCCAGGATGCCCGTGATGCCGTAATAGCTGAAGCGCTCGCACGCCTCGTTGCCGATGATGTATTTGATCTGGCGCGGCCAGCGGCTCGCGACCGGTGCGGGGTCACTCATGAATGTTTATTTGGGGTTTGCCACGCCGATGCGCTTGAGGAACGGTTCGATGGAACGCGGCCGGCCGAGGAATTTTTCAATGGAGACGTTGATGTCGCGCGAATCGCCGACGGCGTAGATCTCGTTGCGCATCTTCAACCCGGTTTTCTTGTCGAAGTAGCGGTCCGGCGACTGCTCGAAGACCGTCGCCATGTCGGCGGCAATCGCATCCGCCCACGCATAGCCGTAATAGCCTGCGCCGTAGCCGATGATGTGGCCGAAGTAAGCCACGAAGGCCGTGTCCGGCGGCACCGGGAACGACACGTCGCTGAGCACTTTGTTTGACAGCGGCAATACCTCCTCCGCGTTGGTCGCATGGATCTGCGTGTGCAGCGCCAGATCCATCAGGCCGAACGAAAGCTGGCGGCGATAGTAGGTGCCGTAAGTGGCGAGCCGCGACACTTTGAGCTGGTCGAGGATGGCTTGGGGGATCTTCTGCTTCGGGTCGCGATAATCGGCGGCAAAGCTGTCCAACACCTGCTTGTCCCACGGCCAGTTCTCCAGCATCTGCGACGGCGCCTCCACAAAATCCTGCGGCACGCTCGCGCCTGAGAAGCGCGAATACTTCGCGCGCGTCATCAGCGTGTGCATCGCATGGCCGAATTCGTGGAACACCGTCTCCACCTCGTCATGCGAGAGGAGGGAGGGCTTGTCCGGCTGCGGCGGCGGGAAGTTGCACACGAGCGCGCAGACCGGGCGCTGGTATTTGCCGTCCGCCAGCAGTTTGCCTTCGACGATGGGGAACTGCGCGAAGTGATTGTATTTGCCCTCGCGCGGGAACATGTCCAGATAGAACAAGCCCAGCGGCTCGCCCGTCTTGGCATCCGTCACCGTGTAGGCTTGCAGGTCCGCCACCCACTTGTAAGGCGGTTCCACCCGCACAAACTTCAGCCCGAAGATGCGCTGATAGATCGCGAACATCCCGTCCAGCACGCGCTGATAGGGGAAATAGACGCGCAGCTGCTCGGCGTCCACGTTGTATTTCGTCTTCTTGAGCTGGTTCGCGTAATAGCGCCAGTCCCAGCCGTTCACCACGGCGTTCGTGTCGCCCGTCTCCGCGATCTTCAAATCGCGAAACTCCTTCAGCTCCGCATCATATTTCGGCTGCAGACCGGTCTTGAGGTTCTGCAGGAAATCAATGGCCGTCGCCGCGTTCTTCACCATGCGCGGCTCGGTGACATAATCCGCATAGCTGCCATAGCCGAGCCGATGCGCCAGATCATCGCGCCGCACCAGGATTTTCTGGAGCAGGGGAATGTTCGCCTCGCGCGCCAGATCGCATTGCGCCGTCATCATCCGCCGCCGCGTGGCTTCCAGCTTGGCGTTGTCCTCCACCATGAGGTAATGGAACGTCACATTCGCCTTGAGCGTGTATTCATCGTCGCCCGTCTTGATGCCTTGCTGCGTCAGGAAATCCTCCGGCACCCCGGCCAGCTCGGCCTTGGTGAACTTCAGCTCCGCATGCGCCTTGGTGACGTTGTTTTCGTAATCCGTTTCCAGCCCGGTCAATTCCTTGCGGAGCTGCTCCACCGCATCGCGCTGCGCCTTCGGCAAAGCCAGGCCCGCGCGGCGATAATCCCGCAGCGTGTCGTCGAACAGTTTCTTGTCCTCGCCGTTCAATTTCGGCTGCGTGGCGGCCAACGCCTGCAGCGCGTGATACACATCCTCGCGATAATCAATCCCCACCGACCATTCCGACAATGCCTTGATGGCATCCGTCGCGGCGTCGCGCAGGGCCGCGTTGGTGCTGGTCTGTTCGATGAGCGCCAGCCGGTTGGCCGCCAGCCCGATCTGATCATTCAGATCATCCAGCGCGATGAAGGTGTTCCGGAAGGTGGCCGTGGCCGGCGTCAACGCGCCGATGCGATCCAGCGCCGCGTTCCCGGCCGCCATGGTGGCGGCCACGGTGGCGGCCACTTCGTTGGTGGTCGTCTCAAACGTCGGGATGATGACCACGGAATGGAACTTGGCGGCCGTCTGCTGGAAATCGGCCAGGGTGACCGAGCCGGCCTGGGCCAACGGAACCAGCCCCGCCGCCGTCAACGAAAGTAACGCTAAACGCATCCCGACAGGCTAAACAAACCGCCCGTGCGTTGGCGAGCGGGGAAATCACGAAGTCTTTGCCGCACCTTATCGCAGTCCTGCCGGACGGGCACGCTATACAGAGGGTCACCAGGGCGGAACTTCGAAAGCAGGCGCGGTATCAAGTCATGGTGCCCGTCTGGAAGGACTCCGGAAGGACCCGCTGCGCCCCCGGGTTTATGGCCATGCTCAAATCCGCGCTCCCAGGCTTCCGGCCTCAGGCCTAAATAATTTCTCTGGACAACGGTGTATCAATAAACTAATATACACCTAGTTCTTTGGCCAACCGGTGGGTCAAGTCGCGCCGCGGCCAGCTTTTGGGAGTGCGGGGACATGTCCGCGCTTTGGAACCGGGAGACATGTCTCCCGGTGGGGAGCAGGGCCGGGGTGAGGGAGGACGTTTCGGACATGCGTTCCCCGCTCCGGCTGCGATCCAGGGTCGCGCTGCGATTTGACCTGACCGCGTAGCGGTCACTGGCTGGCGGTGGTTGGGAGTTCCGCGTTTACGCGGCGCCGTCACCAATTTTAAATTTAGCATTTATAATTTTTAATTACCGTTGCCCTCCGCCGGAAGGCGGAACCCCATGCCAAGGCAGATGGGTGAAAATTTTCGTGCAGTGTGCAGGGCTGTTCTTTGACATCGGAAATTTATCGCCTCACCGTCCTGGGTTGCCGGGTGAAGGGTGTCTGGCTTCGCCCGGCAACCAGGAATCCGAAAAATTTCATTGCCGGTCACCTTTGGTAATCTTTGGTAATCTCTGGTCACTTTTACCCGCTGTTGACCAGCGCCGAATCCCTCGGTTTGTCCCGGATTCTTTTGGAAATTTTACCCCCCTAAAAATAAAAAGTGGTAAAGAAATGGTAAAGTTTTGGATGCTCTATCAAGCACTTACGCAAGTTGCCTCGGGTGCTGGTAAAGAAATGACTGCGGAGCGCGCCCGTCCTCGGGCGCAGCAACTCACGCGTCCCCAACCGCGGTCGAACCTGGTGAAAGCCCCGAGCCCGCCAGCCTGGCAGCGGCCGGGACGGCCGCCCTCCGTATTTAGAAAACACGCCCGGGTTTGCTGGTAAAGAAACTGATGAAGCCCTGTTA
>CAIXPZ010000178.1 GCA_903921455.1 uncultured Verrucomicrobia subdivision 3 bacterium
AGCCCTACAACGCCGAACTCCACGCGCGCAACCAAGTCAAGCACGGCTCCTGGGTCATCTCTTTGGTGCAAAAAGATGCCCAACCATCCGGTGCATAACTCGTATGAAAAATCACTTTTCAAGCCAGAGAACATCTCGAACGTCCAATAGCCCAGGCCGGGATTGGCGAGTTGGGATTTGTCGTAAGCCCCGGTCGGCGCGTAAATGGCGCAGCGCACGTCGTATTTGAAATCGCCCTGCTTCCAACCCAGCATCAACGGCCAGAATTCAAAATCACCAAAGCCATACGTCGTGCCGGGATAGGCATGTTCAAATTGCGGCGGCTTGGGTGGCTTTGGTGGGGGAAAGAATGGAATCCCGTAACCTTGGACCTTTTCCCAGACAAAAGCGGGGGCGGCGGCGACGGCGTAGTGGCCGCCGAGAATCTCCGGCGCAAACAGATACAGCAACTGCACCCGGTCGGCCCACATATTGATTTTGACATGGGCTGCCGTGATGCCGCCGAAAGGCAATGTATCTTTTCCATTGGCGCTCGCATTGTTGTAATTCACGAACTGATTGGCGACGGCCAGTCCCGGCTGATCGGGCAACGTGTCAATGAACGACGCCGTTGCGCCCGGCACATAATGTCCGCCGCCGCCCTGCTCCGCCCAAACCGTGGTCGCCAACGCCAAGAGGCTTAGGCTACCCCATTGCCACATTTAATGATTCATAAGCGTTCCATTCTACCTATCCCGAGTTAGCCCATTCACTCAAATTCTCGTTTCTGCGTCAAACCAGAATTTGTCCTTGGTCCGACTGCCTTTGACCCGCAGCTGGCGCAAAGTAGGTTCCCTGCGCCCGCCAAAGTCCTTGCTCAGGGGTGTCGGGATGCTAAGCGTAACCGTAATGCATCGGTCCATTCCGTCGATTCACGGGCTAAAGGCCAGAAAAGACGATATCCACCGCAGTTTTAGGCCTAAGCGCCTTGAAATAGTTGGCTTATATTGGCCGGTGCGGGCGTGGCGGAGGCAAATGTGGTTCAGCAATTCACCGGCGACGATGCGGCGTGTCTCAATTGCGGAACTACATTTGCCTCCAACTCACCGGAAATCGTCAATTGCGCAACGCAATTCACGCCTGACGCCCCGGCCATCACCAATTGCGCAACGACATTTAAGATTGCCGACGTGGACATCGTCAATTGCGCAACGACATTCACGACCGCCGCACCGTCGCCAGCTAATTGCGCAACGACATTCACGTCCGCCGCACCATCGCCAGCCAATTGCGCAACGACATTCACGCCCGACGCACGGTGACCGGCTAATTGCACCGTGCAATTTACCCGCGACGATGCGGATGTCGCCAATTGCACAGTGCAATTCACGACTGACGATGCGGATGCCGTCAATTGCACAGTGCAACTCACGTCCGACGCATGGTAACCCGCCAGATGCACGGTGCATTTGGCGTGTCCAAGCGCTAGGGCGGTGAACGGCTGAACGCTAGTTTGGAGTTCCGCCTTTAGGCGGTCCGGCGGGCCGTTGCTGGGGAACCGTCTGAAGGCGAAACTCCCAACGGACGGGGTGCGGGCGTGGGGGTGACGACGGACGACTGGTGGAGGTAACGGACGCCGAAAGCTGACGTCAGCGGGGGAATTCAACTAGTCACCGCGCCCTGCCCCGAGCGAAACAAACTTCGGCGGCCCACCCAATGCGCGCCCGGCTTACAATTCTTCCGGCGATATCCCCAGACTCACGATGCTGCACGCTTGGATGACGTTGAGGCCCAGTGCGGCGGCGGCGCTCAGCACGGCGGCGGAGGCGGTGCCGGGATTCAGCCAGAGTTCGTCGCAGCCCTTGGACGCGATTTCCGGCAGCACGGCCAGCAGCACCGCCGGCGGCAGATAGACGCTGACGAGGTCCGGCCGCACAGGCACGTCGGCCAGTCGGGCGAACACGGGCAGATTTTCGATGGTGACTTCCTTCGGGTTCACGGGATACACGGCAAACCCAGCCCGGACGAAGGCGCGCACGGCTTTATTGCCGAACTTGGTGCGGTCGGCGGAGGCGCCGAGGATGGCGACAGTTTTCATCTATCACGGCTTGCCGCAGAGGTCCGCGAGCGCGGCGTGCAATTGCGCGAAATGGTAGCGAAATTCCAGTTCCAAAAACTTCTCTGGCAGGCAGCGCGTGCTGACCAGCGCGAGCGATGGCTCGGATTTCATCAGCGCGCTCCCGAGCCGCACGGCAAAGGCGGGCGCGGGCGGACACCACGGGCGATGCAGCGCGCGGCGCAGTTCGCGCATGAACTCGGCATTGGTGACCGGGTGCGGGGCGACGGCGTTGAGCGGGCCTTTCAGGTTCTGCCGGTGCACGGCGAACACAAACATCTCCACGAGATCAACGAGATGGATCCAGCTGATGTATTGCCGGCCGCTGCCGGCGGCGCCGCCGAGATAGCGCCGGGTGAGCGCGCTCAAGACGGGCAGCGCGCCGCCATTGCGCCCGAGCACAAAGCCGATGCGCAAGGTGACCTTGCGGGTCTGCGGCGCAACGACCGCCGTGAACGCGTCCTCCCAGTGCGTGCAGATTTGCGCGAGGAGATTGCGGCCGGCGGGGGCGAGTTCGGTGCAGGCCACGTCGCCGGTGTCGCCGTAAAACCCGGTGGCGCTGGCCTGCACCCAGACGCGCGGCGGCACGGCCAGTTGCGGGAGCGCGGCGGCGAGGGCCTTGACGGAATTCACCCGCGAGGCGGTGATGGCCTGGAGATTGGCGGGGTTGTGGGGGCAGTTGATGTTCTTGCCGGTGAGGTTGATCACCGCTTCCGCGCCGTCGAGACATTCCCACCAGGGCCCGTCGTGCCGGCCGTCCCACTGGATTTCGCGGACATCGTCGGCGCGTTGACGCGGCGTGCGCGTGAGGATCACGACCTCGAACTTCCGGTCGGAAAAAACGCGTTCCAGCGCGTGGCCGATAAAGCCACTGCCGCCGGCGATGACGATGCGCTTGGCGCTCATGACAACGTTGTGGGCAGCAGGGTCAGACGGGGCGCGGGCGCGGCGGTCAAGGGATTAGTCGAAAAATTGCCGCGCTCTAATGGCCCCAGCCAGTCGGCGATGAAGGCCCGCACGCCGTGCCCGTCCAGCTGCTGATGCGTGACAGGATATTTGGTGAGGTTGGCTTTGGCGAGCTTGAAGAGCGCGGCGGCGGGGCGCAGGCGGTTTTTCTGGAGATGGACAAACGCGCCGGCGAGCTGGATGAGGCCCTTGTAAAAATCCCCATCGGGCCCATGCCGGTCCAGCAGCCACAAATCCTCCAGCACCTCATGCGCCTCGTAAAACAGCTGGCGGTTGAAACAGTCGAAGTAACCGAGGTAATGCGCGTCCAGCGGCTGGCCCCGCAGGGATTCAATCATCGCAACAATGCGGGCGCTTTTATGGGTCATGATCGGAACGGCCAAGGAGCGCGTAAATTCTCCGATGGCCTCACGGGTGGCAAGGAGAATCCCGCTCGCCCCGCTTGCGGCAACGGAGATAAATTGATAATGACTAACGCCGATATGAATGCGCTTCTCCGCCGGCTGGTCGTTGCCGGTAGTTGGTTCCTGCTCACCGCCGCCGCCGGGGCCGCCGGGGCGAACCGCCCCTTCCCGCAGGCCGACACCGTGGCCGGCTTCGGCATCCGGCCGGGCAACCTGACTCCGGCCCAGCTCAATGCGGCGGTCTCCAGCTACTACGGTTATTGGAAGGCGAAATATCTCGCGCCCTCGACGCGGGTCCCCGGCGATTACAAGGTGAATTTCGATGGCAAGGGCACGACGGTTTCCGAGGCCATGGGCTACGGCATGTTGCTCACCGTTTATCTGGCCGGCGCGGACCCGGACGCCCGCGCCTGCTTCGACGGCTTGGACCGGTTCCGGCGGCGCTATCCGTCCAGCATCAACCCCGCGCTCATGTGCTGGAAAATTCCCGCGAGCGAAGCCGCCGTGCGCGACGACTGCGCCACCGACGGCGACCTCGACATGGCGTTCGCGCTGCTGCTCGCCCACGCGCAATGGGGCGATGCCAATTATTTCGACGAGGCGACCAACCTGCTGGCCGGCATCCGCACCAGCCTGGTGCGCGGGGATTTTTCGCTGCGCCTCGGCGACTGGAACGTCGCCGCCGGCCAGACCCGCCCCTCGGATTTCATGCCGGTCAACTTCCGCAGTTTTTACGCCGCGACGCACGATGGCTTTTGGACGAACGTGGAGAACAACTGCTACGCGATCCTGGAGCAGCTCCAAAGCGCATATGCCCCCGGGACCGGGCTGATTCCGGATTTCGCCACCCGGGCCGGCGCGTGGAAACCGGCCAAGGCCAACTTCCTCGAAAGCGCGCACGACGGGCAATATTATTATAATTCGTGCCGCGTCCCGTGGCGCCTCGGCTGGGCCGCTTACAGTGGCGACTGCCCGCGGGCGCGACAAATCCTGGTGCGGTTCATGCGCTGGGCCGTCGCCCGTCACCTGGACCCGGCCACGTTTCGGGCTGGCTACCAACTCAACGGCGCCAATCTGGGCGGCAACCATTACGATGCGGCCTGCTTCATCGCGCCCACGGGCGTGGCCGCCATGGTCACCACCAACCGGGCGTGGCTCGATGCCACCTTCGCCTACGGCATCAATCGCCGCGACGGCTACTACGAGGACAGCGTCAACCTGCTGTCCCTGCTCGTCATGTCCGGCAACGCGTGGGTCATCCCACCCTCACCGGCCGGCGGACCCTAGAATTGAAAGGGTCAACTCTTGCTCAGGCGCTCCACCGGTTTTTCAAAGAACATCCGGTGAGCTTCCTCGAGGATGGCGGAGATGCGATCGGCAAACGGACTGCGCTGGAGCACGGCGCGCAGGTCGAGGTCGCGCAGCTTGGCGGCATTCTCGCCGGGAAACCAGTGTTCCGCCTGGCCGAGCAGATTGTAGCGCATCTTGGCCCAGGCCGTGAGGCCGAGCGGCTTGGCGTAGGTCCAGAGACGGAGGATTTCGGTGACGTTGATTTCGCCGGGGACATCCACGTAATTCGGCAAACCCTCGGACCACCGCGCGCACCAGTCCGCTCCCAGAATCGCTTCCATCTCCGCCCGCAGCCGCTGCTCCATCGGCGCGATCGTCTGCGGTATCGTGTCGTAGAATTTCAAGGCGGCGACGTGCTCGTCAAAATCTGTCGGCTTGGCCACGCCGCAGCTTAAGGTGTGCACCTCCGGTCGGTTGAGGCAATAGAGGCCGTTGAATTGCATCGGCGTGAGCGGCGCGCAGAGTCCGCTGATCTTCGGGCCCGGCTCCTGGAGTTTGCCGCCCTTGTCGTTGGGGCTGATGATGAACACCCCCATGTCCTGCCGGCGCGCGGCTTGGACGGCGGACCAGTTCAGGTCGTTGACGAAATACCAGTGCAGGTTCACGTAATCAAATTCGCCCGTATTCACCGCCTCGGTGATGATGTCCGGCGTGGCGTGCGTGGAGAAGCCGATGAAGCGGCAGCGGCCCGCCCGTTGCAGCTGGCGTGCCGCCGCCAGGCAGCCGTCTTTTTGCAGCGACCAGTCCAGCGTCTGGCGGTTGTTGATGCCGTGCAGCGAGAGCAGATCCACCTGGTCCAGCTTCAGGTAATTCATCGACGCCTCAAAGATCTTGAGGAATTCCGCCGCCGTCGCCTGCGGGGCGACTTTGGTTTGCACGATCATTTTGTCGCGCGGCAATTTCGGCAGGAGATTGCCTAGTTGCATTTCGGAAGTGCCGTAGCCGCGCGCCGTTTCGATGTGGTTGATGCCGAGCTCGAGCGCGCGGTGGATGCAGGCCTCGAGGTTTTCCTGGTTCGCGCGCGGAATGTCCTGCGGGGCGACATCCTGCCACTTGAACTGGTAGCGCATCCCGCCGCAGGAGATCACCGGCATCTGCAAATCAGTCCGGCCGAAACGACGATAGTTCATGGCGCGGAAAGTAGTCTCTGCGGCTGTAACTGGCAAGTGACGGGGCGGAAAAAAATTTGCGCCGCCGCCGGATTCCCGCGTGACAGCGGCTGGTTCGTGAGGCATTGTCACGCGATGACAACGTCCGAAGCCGCCCGCCTGCTCGATGCGTTTCGCGCCGGGAAAATCCCTCGCGCCCGGGTGCTGTCGGCGTTTCAAGCTGCGCCCGTGGCCGACTTGGGTTTCGCCCAGGTGGACACGCACCGCGCCCTGCGTAAGAATTTCCCCGAGGTGATTTTCGGCGCGGGCAAGACGCCGGTCCAGGTCGTGAAAATTGCCGCCAAACTTCTTGAGCATGGCCAGCCCGTGCTCGTCACGCGGATCACCGGCGAGCATGCCCGGGCCTTGAAGAAAAAATTCCCGCGCGCCGTTCACCATGCCCTCGCCCGCTGCGTGACCATTGAGCCCAAGCCTCTGCCGAAGCGCGCCGGCTTCATCGCCATCGTCTGCGCCGGCACGAGTGATTTGCCGGTGGCCGAGGAAGCCGCTGTCACCGCCGAAATCATGGGCAACCGCGTCGTGCGCGTTCACGATGTCGGCGTGGCCGGCCTGCACCGCATGCTGGCGCGGCTGGAGACGCTTCAATCGGCGAACGTCATCGTCGCCGTCGCCGGCATGGAGGGCGCGCTGCCCAGCGTGCTGGCGGGGCTGGTCGCCAAACCGGTCATCGCCGTGCCGACGAGCATCGGCTATGGCGCGAGCTTCGGCGGCGTCGCCGCCCTGCTCGCCATGCTGAACAGTTGCGCCAGCGGGGTCACGGTCGTCAACATCGACAACGGGTTTGGCGCGGGCTACGCGGCCAGCCAGATCAACGCCCTGCTTTCTTGAAATGAAAATCCTTTATCTCGACCTCTTCAGCGGCATCGCCGGCGACATGTTCATCGCCGCGCTGCTGGACCTCGGCGTGGATGCGCGGAAGCTCGAGCGGGAACTGAAGAAACTTCCGCTCGCCGGCTATCACCTGCACATCCGCCGCGGCGAAAAGTCCGCTATCGCCGGCGTGAAGTTTGATGTTCACCTGGCGCATGACCACACCCACCCACGCGAAAGTGCGGGCGGCATGCATTTTCACGAACCTGCGCCTGGAGCCGGACACCATCACGGATTCGATCACGGACCTACGCACCTGCGCTCATTGAAATTCAGCGCCACGCCCGGCGCGCCGCCCGAACATCATCACGCGGAGCAGCGGAATTTTTCCCAGATTAAACAACTCATCTCGCGCAGTAAGCTTTCGGCCTGGGTGAAAAGAAAATCCATCGCCGTTTTTCAACGCATCGCCGTGGCCGAGGGCCGGATTCACGGCCTGCCGCCCCACGATGTCCATTTTCATGAAGTCGGCGCGGTGGATTCCATCGTGGACATCGTTGGCGCGTGCATCGCCCTGGAATTACTCGGCAAGCCGCGCGTGTTCGCGTCGCCCGTGATTGAAGGCACCGGCTGGATCAAATGCGCCCATGGCCGGTTCCCGGTCCCCGCCCCGGCCACGCTGGCCATTCTGGGCGCGCGCGGGATCAGCATTACCCAATGCGAAGAACCTCACGAACTGGTCACGCCCACCGGGGCGGCCCTGCTCGCGGAATTGGCCGAAGGCTTTACGGTGATGAACCATCTGGTCGCCGAACAGATCGGCTTCGGCCTCGGCACCCGCGACAATCTAACGCGGCCCAATGTTTTGCGCGCCGTGCTGGGGACGCAAACCCAAGCGGGTTCCGCCCGCCAGCCCTCAACTATCAACTATCAACTATCAACTGGCTTGGATTGGGAAACCGACCGCATCGCCGTGCTTGAAACCAATCTCGACGACTGCCCCGGCGAGATCCTGGGCGCGTTCATCGAAACGGCGCTGGCCGCCGGTGCGCTGGATGTTTTTCATACGCCGGTTCAGATGAAGAAAAACCGGCCGGGCGTTCTGCTCACGGTATTGTGCGCCGAGGCGGCCGCGGATCAGTTCAGCGAATTGATTCTGCGCGAGACGACGGCATTCGGGGTGCGCCAAACCATCGCGGAACGCCGCAAGTTGCGGCGCGAATTTTCCGGGGTGCCGACCGCGCTTGGAAAAGTCACCGTGAAAATCGGCCGGCTTGGTGGTAAGGTGGTTCAGGCGGCCCCGGAGTTTGCGTCGGCCAGAAAGCTGGCGACGCAGAAAAAAGTGCCGGTGAAACAGGTTTATGCCGCCGCCGTTCAGGCTGCCAAAAATTTGAAGTGATTTAAAGTGATGAGCGAAGCGAACACCAAGCTGGAACAGTTGCGGGCGTTGCTGAAAGGCTACGGATCCTGTCTGGTCGCCTATTCCGGCGGCGTGGACTCGGTGTTTCTCGCCCGTGTGGCGCACGAGGTTCTGGGCGACCGGGCCCTCGCGGCGATTGCCGATTCGCCGAGCTTGCCGCGCCGGGAATTGGCCGAGGCGCTCGCGATTGCGGCCCGGTTTTCCTTCCCCGTTCGCGTGCTCTCGACGCAGGAGTTTGCCAATGCCAACTACACGGCGAATCCGGAAAACCGCTGCTACTTTTGCAAGCACGAGCTGTTTGAGGAATTGACGCCGCTGGCCCGCGCGGAGCAATTTGCGGTCATTGCCTACGGTGAAAACGCCAGCGACCTCGGCGATTTTCGCCCCGGCGCCAAGGCGGCGGCGGAGTTTCAAGTGCGGGCCCCGCTCAGGGAAGCCGGCTTGACCAAGGCGGAAATCCGCGAGTTGTCCGCCCAGCTGGGCCTGCCGACGGCGGACAAGCCGCAGATGGCGTGCTTGAGTTCGCGGGTGCCTTACGGCGAAGCGGTGACTCCGGAAAAATTACGGATGATTGAGCAGGCGGAATACGTTCTGCGCGACCTCGGCTTTCATGACGTGCGGGTCCGGCACCATGAATTGTCGAAACAAAATCTGGCGCGCATCGAACTCGCGCCGGCGGAAATCCCTGCCTTGCTGGCGAACGGCAAGTTGTCCACGGTGGGCGAGGCGCTGAAAAAAATCGGTTACGCGCATGTCACGCTGGATTTGCAGGGCTACCGGCGCGGCAGCACCAACGAGGTTTTTAACAAAAAATAGAACCGTCCCCCTGCGCGATTGAATCCCGCGATTCCAGCGGTGAGCCGCCTCCAATGAAAAACCGCCGCGCCTCCGCAGATGCGCGACGGCTTGAAATCACCCCCGCCTTTTAGAACCAGCCTTTTTTGGCGGTGACGTAGGTCTTGACAAAATCCTCGTCGGTCTTGGTCAGATAGAGGATGCCTTCAATCAGGCCGATGATGCCCATGATGAAGCCGCCGATTCCCAGGGTGAGCACCGTGACCAGCAGCATGATGATGCCTTCCTTGGTGTAGCCGAGGATGAATTTGTGGATGCCTAAGGCGCCGAGCAGAATGCCGCAGATGCCGGCCGCAATTTTCTTTTCCGATCCCGCAGGTTTGTCGCTCATAGTAGTTATTTTTCTTCCTTTCGCGCTTGGTTTTATGCCATTTCGCGCTTGGTTTTATGCCATTTCGCGAGCACCGTCAATTTGAAAACTGCGGGTGCGCGGCCAGCCGCTCCCACGACGCCGCGCTCAACGGCGCGATGCGATAAACCGGTTCCGCCAGCGGCTCGGCGCTGTGCGAGCGCCGGGCGCGGGCCAGCCAGCGGGCATCCAGCGGTTCGGCGATCAAGCTCAGATCGTTGGCGGCAATCGTGGTCTCTTCCTTTTCGCCGGTGGCATGGCCCACGCCGACATAAAAGCCGGCGAGCAGCAGGGTCACGCGCAGGATCGTGCTGCGCGAATACGTCGGCAGCGCGCAGGGTCGTCGCGGATCCAGTTGTTGAAACAGGTTGGTAAACAGCGGCAGCGTCCACATCGCCGGATTGCGCGCGGGGGAATACGCGTCGAACAGGATCACGTGCGGGGCCAAATCGTTTGTTGAATGATTATTCAGTTTTGCCCGGGCCAGCCGGCTCGGAAAGTCGCCGAGGTGAAATTCCCAGTCCACGGATTGGGCGCCGTCCTGGAAAACCGCGCGGTGATCGCGCAGCAGTCTCTGCAGCTGGTTTTCATACCCGCCGAAATAGCCCAGGTCCGCCGTGTGTTGGAGCGCGAATTCCAGCGGCGCCAGCGTGTGATCAAAACTGATGAGGCGGATCTGGCACGCGAGGTCCCGCGTCGCGCGCAGCACCGTGAGCGCATTTGCCGCCGCCCCGAGGCCGACATCCCAGATCACCAATTCGCCGGCATGGTGTTGCAGCCGCTCGCGCAGCCGGAGCTGGTTGACGTAGAGCGCCTGCGCCTCGGCCACCGGCCCGACCACGGGGTGGAATGTCTCGCCGTCCGCCAGCGATCGGACGGAACATATGCCGTTGTTCAGACGGACGAGCTGGTAGCCGGAATCGGTGTGCACGGTGGAGTTTTGCGGAAGCGCCGTTCGGTGAAAAGAAAAACCGGCAATTGCCGTGGCAATCGCCGGTTGGAGTTAATGGCCGTCCGGACTGGCGGTGGGCCTCGCCCTTAGAGTTGCGCCATCGCCTTGTCCAAGGCGGCGTAAAGCTGGTTCATCGTGGCTTCCGTCTCGTCGCCCATGTTGGAGAGCCGGAACGTGAGCCCCTTGATTTTTCCGTAGCCGCCATCAATCAGGAAACCCTGGTCTTTGACGAGCTTCTGCAGCTTGGCCACGTCCACGGCGCGGCCGCCGGGCTTCGCGCCGTTGTTCACGCAGGTGAGCGTGATGGACTCGAAACCTTTTTCCGGGAACAGCGTGAAGCCGTGCTTCACCGCCCAGTCGCGGGTGAGCTGGTTTGTTTTCGCGTGCCGCGCAAACCGGGCGTCCAGGCCTTCGGCGAAGAAATCGTCGAGCTTGGAAGACAGCGCAAAGACATGGCCGATGCTCGGCGTGCTGGGCGTCATGCTTTGCTCGGCGTTCTTTTGGAACTCCACAAAGTCGAAGTAATAGCCGCGATCCTTGGCCGTGGCCGCTTTCGCGAGCGCGGCGGGCGACGCCGCGAACACCGCGAGTCCGGGCGGCAGGGCAAACGCCTTCTGCGTGCCGGCGAGCAGCACGTCAATGCCCAGCTCGTCGAATTTGATCGGCAGCGCGGTCAGCGAGCTGACGGCATCCACGATGAACATCACGTCGGGATATTTTTTCTTGAGCGCGGCGATCTCCGCGAGCGGTGACATCACGCCGGTGGAGGTTTCATTGTGGATCAAGGTCAGCGCGTCGAATTCGCCGGTGGCGAGCTTCTTGTCGATCGCCTCGGCGCGGATCGGGGAACCCCAGTCCACTTGCAGCCCCTCGGCCTGCTTGCCGCATTTCTTGGAGACATCGAACCACTTGTCCGAAAACGCGCCGCACATGCAGTTCAGGACTTTTTTCTGGACCAGATTGCGCACCGCCCCTTCCATCACGCCCCAGGCGCTGGACGTGGAGAGATAAAGCAGTTGCTTGGTGTAAAACAACTGCTGGAGCTGCGGCTGGATTTTTGTGTAGAGGTCCTTGAATCCCTGGCCGCGATGACCGATCATCGGCGAACAGAACGCCTTGAACGTTTTTTCGCTGACTTCGACGGGGCCGGGAATATGCAGTTTGACGTGTGCCATAAATGTTCGTGAAATTTTTCACAAGGCCGCCGCAAATGCAAGGAATGATTTCACCCCCGCCGCAAATCTGACAAATTGCCCGTCCAACTGCCTGTCCATTTCGCAGCCCGGTTGGTGTCCCAATCATGAACCAGCTTGTCCCGCTAATGGTATTGTGGAAAACCAATGTCGAGCTAGGATAGTCCTCGTAAAAGGTATCAATATGAAAATGCCCACCATTAAAAACATACTCGTGATTGTGTCGGTGTTCGGACTGCTCGCCATCATGGCTCCAAGCGCCAAAGCGAATTTGTCCTTGAGCCTGTCCTCGGCGACCTACTGTAGCGGCTATACTGCGCCGTCCGGTGCGGGCAGTCTGCTTTATCAGTGCGACACGGGTGGACATTTGAACGGTCTCCTGCAATCTTCTTACAACTGCTCATCCGGCTTTAATAGCTTCAATTATGTCGGCGGTAGCGCCGGTCAGGGAACCTGTCTGGTGATTAAATGCAACAATGGCGGAGCCTATGTTTGGGATATCGGCAACTGGAACGGCACGGATCAAATCAGTTGCAACTTCAACCCCCGGAATTTCGGTTGCAATGATTTTGAGGTTTACGGCAATTGCCAAAATCCCAACCCTAAAGATACTTCCTCCGTGCCTGAACCCTCGACCATCATCGCGGGGGCGTTGCTGTTGCTCCCGTTGGGCGTCAGTTCCATGCGCGTCCTGCGCCGCAAGCAAAACAGCGGCGAATAATTCCAATCACTCTCTTACCAACCGTTGGCATCCTTTGCCAACGGTTTTTTTGTTTATACACTCAATCAAAACTCCGACCGATGAATTGAATTGCGATTATCGCGATTAACCCGAATTCCGAAATGGAATCGGGAGTCCGCCCGCGTGCCTATCCGTGCGCTAAGAAAAGCTCCCCACCTTTTCAACCCCGCCCGGAATAGTGCTGCTTCCCCGCTTACTGGTTCGGGTTGATAAACTTTTCACTGGACAACAATGTATCTCAATGTTACGATACATTAGGTTCGTTGACCTCTGCCTCGGTTCGCCGGCCGCCGGCAACTAGGGGTGTTTTCAAAAATACGGAACCAGGCATTTCGTTGGCCAGCCGGTGGGTCAAGTCGCGGTGCGTCTTGACCTGACGGCGTCGCGGTTACTGGCTGGCGGACTGATCTTTCGTTTGGCAAATGATTCTGTCGCCTGCCGCTGCGCTCGGCGCCGGGTGGGGTTCCGCGCGATGCGCGCGGTCGTTCTTTGACATCGGGATTTTGACGCATAACCGTTTTGGGTAGCTCGGGGAAGCTGGCCCGCCTTCACCCGGCAGCCTGAGAACCTAAAATTCATCTCAGGTCACCTTTGGTAATCTTTGGTAATCTCTGGTAACGCTGCGCGCGTCGTCGGCTCCCGTCGGCCCCCTCGGTTTGACTCTGCTTCCTTTGGAAATTTTACCCCCTAAAAATCGAAAAAGGGGTAAAGAAAAGGTAAAGTTTTAGATGCTCTATCAAGCACTTACAAAAGTTGCCTCGGGTGCTGGTAAAGAAACCGGTAAAGAAAATGATGAAGCCTTGATAGTG
>CAIXPZ010000179.1 GCA_903921455.1 uncultured Verrucomicrobia subdivision 3 bacterium
AAAACGCGGGGCGTCCAACCCAATAGACGCCCCGCGACTAACCCAACCACTTACTGAATATCCCGCCAGAACCCAAACTGGCGGAAATGATTTTGCTTTAACTATCCGCTTACGGATAGACCAAGCGGTAATACGCGTTGGCGTCTTGGACAATCGGGATGCTGGCTCCGTTGGTATTATTATATCCAGAACCAGCCGGACCCCAGTCACTTAACAGTTTGCTTACGCCTATGTTGATGTTGTTCGTCTGCGTGAACAGGCGGTAACCCGTATACGCCTTATCCCAGTTCAACACCAAGTTCCCCCCCCGCTCACGCTGTTCGTCAGCCCGGGCGGCGTCTGGCTCGGAATCTGCTTGTTGACGCATTGAATGCTCTTGGCGTGATCTTTGGCCTTTGCCAACGCCGGCAGCAGCATGGCCGCCAGAAAGGCGCTGAGGGCAATGACCACCAGCAATTCGATCCGGGTGAACGCCGCATTTCGACGGGTTGAAATGTCAAGAGCAGCAGATTTTTTCACAGGCATAAAATCACGAAAAGACAGAGATGCATTTGCACATTTAAATCGAGCTTGGTGAAAATATAGTCGTTCTCAAATATTTTTAATATACCCCAATGGTATTATGGATATTTTTTGGAGGGTTTGCTATTTAACGACATCGCCCATTAAGCCCCGACGCATTAAAACTCAAAAATAAATATCCATGCCACACGTAAACCTGAAATCCATTGATCTGATTGTCATGGCCCTCTACGTCGTCGTTTTGATTGCGTGGGGCCTTTACCACTCGAAACGCCAGAACGCGGAGGATTATTTTCTGGGCGGGCGCGGCATGGCCTGGTGGCTGGTCGGTCTCTCAATGTTTTCCACCGTCGTCTCCAGTTCGTCACTGGTGGGCTGGTCCGGCGACTGCTACAGCACGGGCGTTTCGGTTTTTAACTATGGCATTTCGGCGGCGATCATCCCGATCATCTTCGTCCTGATTTTTTTCCTGCCGTTTTATCTGCGCAGCAAAATCTACACGCTGCCGGAGTTTCTCGAAGGGCGCTTCGACGTGCGCAGCCGCTACTATCTCTGCACGATTGCTTTGATCAGCTACACGTTCATTGACTCGGCCGTGACGCTTTACGCCGGCTCGCTGATGATTCACATGATTTTTCCCGCCGTTGATTTGCGCCTGCTCATTTGGGGGCTGGCGATTGTAGCGGCCAGTTACACCTTGGTCGGCGGGCTTTCGGCGGTGATGTTTGCGGACGTGTTGCAGGCGGCCATCTTGTTCATTGGGTCAGTCGTGCTGACTTACATCTCGTTCGACAAAGCGGGCGGTTGGTCAGCGGTGATGCACGCGATGCCGGCAGGCCACACGAGTTTGATCCGGCCGGTCAATGACCCGTCCGTGCCGTGGCCGGCGTTAATCATCACGCTGCCGCTGCTCGGATTTTATTACTGGGGCACGAGCCAGGCGATGGTGCAACGCACCTTGAGCGCGAAAAACATCAACCATGGCCGCTGGGGCAACCTCTTCGCCGCATCGCTGAACTTCGTCATTTTCTTCGTGATGGTCATTCCCGGCCTGAGCGGACGCGTGCTGTTTCCAAACCTCGACAAGCCCGATCAGATATACCCGAAAATGGTTTTTGAAATCCTCCCCCCCGGCTTGACGGGCCTGGTGGTCACCGGCTTTCTGGCGGCTCTCACCGCCGCGCTGGCTTCAACGCTGAATTCGGGCGCGACGATTTTCACGATGGACATCGCCCGAAAGATGAAGCCGAACCTGACCAGCAAGCAGCAGGTGGTGGTCGGCAACATCGCGGGCCTAGTCATCATCTGCATCGCGGCGTTGTGGGCGCCGCAAATCCAGAAGTTCGATTCCGTCGTAAAATATTTCCAGGAACTGCTGTCGTTCATCGTGCCGCCGGTGGTGGCGGTGTTCGTGCTGGGCCTGTTCTGGAAACGCGCCAGCGGCACGGGCGCCTTTGCCGGCCTGATGAGCGGCCTGGGCATGGCGGTTCTGCTCGCGCTGGACCGGAAAATTTTTCATGCGACGCCGATCTGGAACATGCACTTCCTCTACGTCGCACCGATCATCTTTGTCGTATCGTCAGTCATCATTTTCGTGGTCAGCCTCAACACGGCGGCGCCAAGCGAAGCCAAGGTGGCCAACTACGTCTGGAAACGCAGCGCCTTCGCCGAGGAGTCGGCGGAAATCGCCGCGCTGCCGTGGTATCAAAACTACCGCATCCTGTCGGTTTTGCTGCTAATTACGACCGGCATCTTTGTTTATGTTTGGCGTTGAAATTTTATGCAAACTAATTTCAAAAAGCTACTTGTCCTCGGAGGGTGTCTGCTGGCTTTCGGCCAGCAGGCAATTTTTCCTGCCGACGAAGCCTTGCCGAAGCCCAATCCGACTTATCAAGCCGACTGGCGCTGGGTGCATGGCGCCGTCTTTGTGCCGACGAGCGCCGTCAATGAGGCCCAGCAATGGGATGAGTATGACCCGGTCATCAACGACCGCGAACTGCACTATGCGTCCGTTTACGGCATCAATTGCGTGCGGGTCTATCTGCATTATTTTATTTATCTGAAGGACAAGGAAAGGCTGCTGAAGAACATCGAGGATTTTCTGACGCGCGCCGACAAATACGGCATCAAGGTGGAGTTTGTTTTCTTCGACGATTGCTGGCACGAGCCGGAAAAGGAAATTCTGAAAGCAAACTATCGGTATCCCAATCCGATTTTCGGCGTTCACAACAGCCGCTGGCTGCTTTCACCCGGCCACGACGTGTTGCTCCACTACGACGAGCATCACGACCGCCTGAAAGCTTATGTGCAGGACATCGTCTCGGCGCACCAGGCGGATGCCCGCATCGCTTTCTGGGAGACTTATAACGAACCCAAGACCAAAACACCCGGGATCCTCAAGCTTATCAAAGATGCCCAGGTCTGGGTTCATGAAACCGGCACCAAGATTCCCGTGACCGCCACGGGAGGCGAAGCTCACTATTGTGGCGATCCCTATTCCGATTTCCTCTCCTGGCATCACTACAACCCTGACTACAGCTTTCACGCCGACCCGATTCACGCGCTGAATACCGAATCCATGTGCCGCAAGCAGCAAAACGTGCCCGACCTGGTCGCGCATTGGAAAGGCAAAACCGGTTTCATCGTCTGGGAATTCGGCATTGGCCGTGATGACTGCCGTTTTTACTGGGGAGAAACCGTTGAGCAACCCGCCGACGACGAGCATGAAAAACCGTTCCACGGACTGGTTTTTGCCGACGGCCACCCGTGGTCGACCAACGACATCGCGGCGTGGCTGGGCGCAGAGTCTTACGCGCAATTGCCGGTTTATCATGTGACCTATTTTCGGGACACCACTTTCACGGCGGCGGCCAAAAATTCCATCACACCATCCATTGACTTTGATCTGAAAGATGAAATCGGCTACGGGTCTCCCGACACCTCGATCCATCTGGCAAAAAATTATTATTCGATCCGCTGGACGGGCGAAATCGCATCGCCGGAAACCGGGCCGACCAAGCTGTTTGTGAAAAGCGACGGCGCGGTGAAAGTGATTATTGACGGCCAACTCGTGATCAACCAGGCGAAGAGTTCTGCGCCCGAGGCCACCGGCGATGTGAAGCTGATTCCCGGCAAACCCGCCAAAATTACAGTCGAATACGTCCATGAAACCGGGCCCGCAAGTCTGCACCTCGGTTGGATTTCTAGAACTGGAATGCAACAGATACTTTATCCCGTAAGCCATCCCTGATTGAAAAACATTTAACTGGCCTTGCCTCGATTTGGTGGACAGGTAGTGAAGCATGAGGCATGGGAATTTTTAGTTGGAGGCTGACCTCCAAATTTGATGGGTAGCCCATCGTTTGCGAAGCGAGGACGGAAAATATAAAAATCAAAACCACGCCGCCGCCCGCTGGCAAAAATGAGCGGAGGCGGGCTATCAACGAATCGTATACGACAAGGCACCCTGATCAAACCGGGCGCCTTCGAGACAAACGCAAAGTTTACGACTTTTTGAACTTCCAAGCGGAATCCAACATCTCCTGGCTATAGGGCTCGGAAACAATTCCATTCGCGGCGTAGAGGTAAAGCGCGCCTTTATAAATTTGGCTGGCTACGCTCGTCAAATAAGAAAGGACGAACATGGCCAACACCCAGAGCACCCCGACAACGCCAATGAGCCAGTAATTGTTAAACATGATTGAGACGGCGAGTGCTCCAGCTAAAAGCACGATGGAGACAATCAAAATAAGGCCGCTCGCCAAGCTCATACCGACATATCCGATCAGGGCTTCCCCCCAAGTGCGTTTCAATATGCCGGCGGAATTTTTGAGCATTTGAATCGGGTTGGTGTTCGGCTCATCCTGCACGATGGCCGGAATCACAAACACCGAGGCGATGCTCCACGCCATGCCGATGAGACGAGCAATAATCCGTCCGATGAAACTCAACCGTTGCTCAATTTGTTGAATAATCAAACCCACAAGCCCGGCAAACAATGACCACATCAGAACCGCCTTCCAGCGCGTGCAGGCAAACTTCAGCCCGCGTTGAATTGAAACAGGTTCCCCGCCCAAAGCGGCGAGGATTTCATGGTAAAAGGCGACATTGAAGAACGTGGCAAAAAACATCGAAACCAAATACATGAAAGCCAAATAGCCCATGGCGGTGGGGGTCAGCCCGGTTTCAACTATCCGTCCATGAGCGTCCACAGTCCGGGTAAACAGCGAATGACCGATGGCCTCCCAGTGTTGCGACGTAGCATAAGAATAGCCGGTCGGGCGCAAAACCACGGGAGCCAGAAAAAACAGGAGGATCAATATCGTGAACAAAGAAACCACGACAGGGAAAACCAGCAACTGTTTATTTCTGGTCATGACGGATAGCGAACGTTTGAACAACTGCCAGCTGCGTTGGAATTTGCTCATAATATTTTCTTGGAGGAGATGGAGGTTATTGGTTCACGTTTGGTCTTATGCGAACGACCTGCACCACGTTTTTAACACATGCCCCTCTTTTGTCAGCAATAATTCAGGCTCAAAGAAAGATGGCACGAACAAAGGCACCCTGAAAGCAATCGGGGCTGATTTAGTAATGCCATGGCTGTGAGAAGTCGGATGCTAAAAGCGAATGCGACGGAGAACCTCCAACATTTCCTCGGGTCGTGTGCTGGCACGGAGGGTTGCAAAAGTTGCAGCATCTTTGAGAAAGTTGGAGAAGGCGAGCACGAGGGATAGATAACGTTTTGCTTCCGATAGGGGCACGGCGAAAAGCACCACTGTGTGCACTAAGAGCGCGGGCGGCGCCCCCCAAGGGACGGGTTGGGGCGAGAGTCCGATGGCGAATGAAAGTTCCTTGAATGCCCCTTTATGTGCCAGCGGAAACGCCACGCCATCAAAAATAGCCGGAGCCATTTCATCGTGTTCCATCACAGCGCGGCGAAAGGTTTCAAGGTCATCAATCCGTCGGGATTGTTTCAGCCCTTGGCAGAGTTCGGCAATTATGCTTTCACGATGATTGCCGGCCAAACAAGGAATTAGCAGGCCGGCCTCGGTAAATTGGGCGAGGGTTGTCATAGGCTTACAAGTCCGAGAATGGCATGAAAATGAAAATTTATGCAAGTGCTCGTTGAAATAATAAAATGCCATGCTGAATGTCTTTCAGAAACGACATTGCGCAACCCGCGGGTTTTTGTTTTGCTTGCGATGAGTTGGAAGGAAAATTGCCGGTCGTTCGTCTTTGAAGGCGGCGAACCATCAATCCTTTCGCTAACGATGCCGATGTTTCTCAACATCATTGAACTGGCCCAATCTCTTGGCGTGGAGGAGGGGGAAGTGGAGGGCTGGATTCGCAATGAAGGCCTGCCGCATGTGACTGACCGGGGAAGACTGCTTTTTGACCGGACCCAAGTCGTGGCCTGGGCGGAGTCGCACGGGCTGGCCGCCAAGGTTGGTTTCCTTTCCCCGCAAAACTCCCGGATCCAAGGCGGAAAAAGACTGGAAGCCATGCTGCGCGCCGGTGGTATCTGGCGCGAGGTCCCTGCGACCGATGTCCCCAAGCTGTTCGCGGACATTGTCGGCAAATTGCCAGGCGCAACAGCCCCCATCCGCCAGTTATTGCAGCAGCGGCTGCGGGCGCCAAACGGGATCTCCTGGGCACTGGTTGGCGGCGGCCTTGCGTTGCCGCATCTGCGCACGCCCATTGCGCTCGGCCGCGACGCCGGCATTTTCGCCATCGTGCTGCTCCGCGACGCGCTGGCCGTTGATGAGTTGGCGCCGGACGAACAGGCAATTACTCGGCTCTTGTTCTTCGTGGCCCCCTCGCCTCGTGCCCATCTTGAATTGCTCGCCCAGTTAAGCACCGCCCTGTCGCGAGGCAACCTGCGGCAGATGATCAAAGACGCCAGGCCGGATGCTGACCTTTTCGCCGCTGTCGCCGCGACCGAAACGGACGCAAATATGGAAGGCGCCGCATGACTCCGGGCTGGCTGCTGTTAATTGCCGGCCTCGGCCCCGTCGCCGGAATTCTCAGCGCCTTCAAGTCGCCGCGCGTCTGGCTCGCGGCGACGCTCGTTGGTGCAGTTGCGGCATTATCCGCCGCCATATGGATACTTGCCAGCGGCGTGACTTGGGATTGGCAGCCGCAATTTGTCATCGGCAGTGAGAAGTTACATCTCCAACTCGACGGCATCAGCGCCTTCTTTTTGGTTCTGCTTTCAGTTTTGGGCAGCGCGGGAACTTTATATTCGAGTGAATACTGGTCAGACAAAGCGCATCCGGATTCCGCGCCGTCGGGGCGCGCGTGGTGGAACGGTCTACTGCTCAACATGGGCCTGGTGTTGCTTTGTGCGAACGGTCTGCACTTCCTCATCGTCTGGGAACTTTTCACCGTCTGCGCCTATTTTCTCATCACGCGCGAACGCCAGCGGCGCGAAGCGCGGGCGGCGGGCTGGCTTTACCTCGCCGCGTCGCACGTGGCGATGATCTTGTTGTTCGCCTTTTTCGCGCTGCTCGCGGCACGCACGGGAAGCTGGGAACTTGGTCCGATGCGTGAACGAACTGAGCTTGCGCCATTATTCTGGCTCGCGCTCGTCGGCTTCGGCATCAAGGCCGGCATTTTTCCACTGCACATCTGGCTGCCGTCCGCGCACGCCAATGCGCCGAGCCACGTCTCGGCCATCATGTCGGGCATGGCGATCAAGATGGGTATCTATGGGCTCGTGCGATTCACCGGCTGGTTGCCCACGCCCGATTCGGCGGGCTGGGTCGTGGCCGTGCTCGGCGTGGTGAGCGCGGTGCTCGGTGTCGCGTTCGCGCTCGGTCAGCACGACCTGAAACGTCTGCTCGCCTATCACAGCGTGGAAAACATCGGCATCATCCTCATCGGCCTTGGCTTCGCGATGATCGCCGCGGCGCATGAAACTCCAGTGGGGGGACAACTCGCGCTCGCCGGTGCCTTGCTGCACGTTTGGAATCACGGACTGTTCAAGGCGCTGTTGTTTCTCGGCGCGGGCTCGGTTTTGCATGCCACGGGCACGCGCGAAATGAGCCGGCTCGGGGGACTCTGGCGCGCGATGCCGTGGACCGCCGGATTATTCGCGCTCGGCGCGACGGCCATCACCGGGCTACCGCCGCTGAACGGTTTTGTAAGCGAGTGGCTAATCTATCTTGGTCTGTTTGATGCTGTATCCGGACACGGCGCGGCGGCGTATGTCGCCATTTTCGCGGCGGTATTTCTTGGCGTGACCGGCGCGCTGGCGCTGGCGTGCTTTGTGAAAGTCTGCGGCGTGGTCTTCCTCGGCCTGCCGCGCACCGAAGTCGCGAAACACGTTCACGAATGTGGCTGGCGGATGCGCCTACCGATGCTTGTGCTAGCCGCCACGTGCGTGACCATCGGCCTTGCACCCATTTTATTTTGGCCGTCGCTCATGACGGCGTCCGCCGCCTGGCGACCGGAGTTAGCGAACGCTTTGCCGTCCGCGCCGCTGATTACGCTCGGCGCGTTCCATCTTGCCCTGGCGGCGCTCGTGATTTTGGCCGCAACCATTCTCTGGCGGCAGGTGCGGAAGAACGGCGTGAGCCGCGCGGGAACGTGGGACTGCGGTTACGCCGCGCCAACACCGCGAATGCAATACACCGCCGGCTCGTTTGCGGGAATCATCACCGGCTGGTTCGATTGGATTTTACGACCGCAGCAACACGCGCATCTGACGAAAGACATTTTTCCAAAGCACGCGGATTTTGCCGAACACACACCAGAGACGGTTCTAGAGAGCGTCGTCGAACCCGCCGGTTCCTTCATGCTGCGCGTCTCAACGGCAGTGCGCCGGCTGCAGCATGGACGGGTGCAATCTTACATTTTATACCTGCTGCTGGGGCTGGCCGCGCTGGCGATTCTCGCCGTGATGGGAGGCGCGAAATGACGGCTTTCCTTGAAATGTTCCATCGGCTTTATCTTTGGTTGCTGTTTGCACCCGAAATTTGCCTCCGACTTCTTATCTGGCTGCTACTCGCCCCGCTGCTGCCCGGCATCATCAACAAGGTCAAGGCGTGGGTCGCGGGCCGGCGCGGACCGCCGGTGCTTCAGCTTTACTTCGACCTCGCCAAACTCTGGCGCAAAGGTGTCGTGTTGAGCACGGCGGTCTCGCCCATGCACATCCTCGGCCCGGCGATGGCGTGGGTCGCGATCCTCGCGGCGGCGTTGTTGCTGCCGATCGGCCCGGCGGGCGCGTCGCTTTCCTTTCGCGGCGACGCGCTGCTGTTCGTTTATCTGCTGGCATTCGCCCGGTTCTGCATCGCGCTGGCATCGCTCGACACCGGCTCGGCCTTCGAGGGCATGGGCGTGGCGCGCGAAGTCAGCTACGCCGTGCTCGCCGAGGCGGCGATCATCACGGCGCTGCTGACACTCTGCGTGCAAAGCGGCAGTGTGTCGCTGGCCACGATGCTCGCGCCGTCTGCCGGAGCGGGTGCGGCACTGCTCGCGGCGGGTCTGTTCGGCGTGCTGCTCGCGGAAAACTGCCGCGTGCCGTTCGACGACCCGAACACGCATCTCGAACTCACGATGGTCCATGAAGTCATGGTGCTCGACCACAGCGGCCCGCCGCTCGCGGCGATTCTTCACGGCGCATCACTCAAGTTGCTGCTCTTTGCCGTGCTGCTGACGGAGGCCGTTTTGCCGCTCGGCCAATTCACCTTGCTACCAGCCATCGGAGTTCTCCTCGCTTCCGTCTTCATCGTCACGGTCGCGGTTGGCTTGGTTGAATCGCTGCTCGCGCGGCTGGCCTTTCGCCGCGTGCCGTTACTGCTGACCACGGCATTTCTATTTTGCCTGTTCGCACTGCTGGTCGCATGGAAAGGCGGCATGCCATGAGCGGCACGATGAATCTTCTCATCGGCCTGGCGATGGGCCTGAGCCTGCTCGCGCTGGCGAGCAGCCGGCTGCCGTCGGTGATCCGCGCAGCGGCGTTCCAAGGCATGATCCTGGGCACGCTGCCGTTGCTGCTCGAAGAAAAGATCCATTGGCTGGTCGCCGTCGTCGCCGTCGGCACGATCGCGGTGAAGGGTTTCATCATACCTAATCTGCTCCGGCGGGCGTTGCGCGCGGCGAACATTGATCGCGAGGTCGAGCCGCTGCTCGGCTTCGTGCCGTCGCTGCTGCTCGGCGCGGCGGCGACCATCGGCGCGGCGGCGCTCGCCAGCGAATTACCGCTGCTGCCGGAACATGCCAAATCGTTGCTCGTGCCCGGCGCGTTTGCCACGGTGGTTTGCGGATTCATTTTGCTCATCGCGCGCACCAAAGCCATTTCGCAAGTCTGCGGCTATCTGATTTTGGAAAACGGCATTTACCTCTTTGGGCTGTTGCTGATCAATACCACGCCATTGCTGGTGGAGGCGGGAATCTTGCTCGACCTCACGGTGGCGGTGTTCGTCATCGGCATCATCGTGGACCGGATCCAACGCGAGTTCGACACGCTCGACACGCGGAAACTGACCTCGTTGCGCGAATGAAAGAATTTCTGCTCATCGCCATTCCGTTGCTGCTGGCAGGCCTGGCGCTCGCCTGGCCCAACGAACGGACGCGGCCGTGGCTGATGCCGGTCGCGGGCGGACTGCACGCCGTGCTCGCACTGTGGTTGCTGATCGATCCGCCGGGGCTCATGGCCGATGCATGGTTCGGATTTGACCCACTGGCCCGCGCGGTGTTGCCGATGGTGTCACTGCTGTTTCTCGTCTGCTCGATTTACGGCGTGGCGTATCTACAAATCCGGTCCGAACGAAAAAACCGGATTTTTGTCACTGCGCTACTCGTAATGCTGGGCCTCCTGAGCCTCGCCTTGCAGGCGCAAAACCTCGGTCTGCTCTGGGTCGCGGCGGAGGCAACCACACTGGTGACGGTGCCGCTGCTGCATTTCAACGGCACGGCGCGAGCGTTCGAAGCGTCGTGGAAATATCTGCTCGTTGGCGGCACCGGCATTGCGTTATCGCTGCTCGGTTCGTTCTGCCTCGGCTACGCATCGTTGCACGGCGGCGGCAACGGCGATCTCACGTTCACTGCACTAGTCGCGCAAGGCGCGTCGCTCACGCGCCCGTGGCTCATCACCGCGTGGGTGCTGCTGCTGGCCGGCTATGGCACGAAAATGGGTCTCGCGCCGATGCACACGTGGAAACCAGACGCCTACGGCGAAGCGCCGGGCATGGTCGGCGCGCTCCTGGCGGGAGGCACCACAACCATGGCGTTCGTCGCCATCCTGCGCGTGAAACAAGTCGTGGACGCCGCCGGCGGAGGCGCAATGACGGAGCGCACGCTGCTCGCGTTCGGATTATTTTCCATGCTCGTGGCCGCGTTGTTTTTGCTCGGCACTCCGGATTTCAAACGGATGCTCGCGTATTCCAGCGTCGAGCACATGGGCATTCTCGCAGTTGGCGCAGCGCTCGGCGGCGCGGGCATCTGGGCGGCGCTGTTTCACGTCTGGACGAATGGCCTGACCAAAGGTGCGCTGTTCCTGAGCGCCGGCAATATCCGCCGTGCGGCGGGGGCGCAGACGGAGGACAGAGTAGCCGGGATGGCGTGGCGCACGCCGGCCTCGGCGCGAATATTCGTCGCGGGTATTCTGGCGGTGACGGCCTGTCCGCCGTTCGGCGTCTTTTTCAGCGAGTTAAAAATAATTCTCGCCACATTCCAAACGAACCAGATGTTTGCCGCCACGGCCTTTCTTGGCTGTCTGCTCATGGCGTTTTTCGGCATGGCGCGGCTTGTGTTCGCCATCGTGGATGGGCGTCCACGCGCCGCCGCGCGAGCGACGGGGAAGCAACTCCGCGAAACACCCGGCGTCATCGTGCCGCCGCTATTATTTCTCGCGCTCTCGCTCTGGCTTGGTCTCGCGACGCCAGCATTGCTGCGCGATGCCTGGACTACCGCCGCCAATATTTTATTTCCGACGCCATGATTGCAACGCGCGAATTCTTACTGATGAGCAACGGCACGAGCGTGCCGTGGGCCCAGGTGCCGGAATGGCCGGTGGCTGAATTTATCTCTGCAACCGCCGCGGAGCTTGAGCGCGGTGGACGCCTCTGCGCGTGGTTCGGCGTGCCGGCAAATTCTGGCACGCATCTCGTGGCCGTGATTGCGTTTGACTCTGAAAACACGCTCGCTGTCGGTCGTAGCGCGCCGGGGGCAAAGAGTTATCCGTCGCTCACGCTGCAGCATCCGCAGGCACATCTCTTCGAGCGCGAAGTCTGGGAACAGCACGGCCTCATGCCCGAAGGTCATCCCTGGCTCAAACCCGTGCGGCGACAAGATGGCGGCCATCCGGCAGTTGGAAAGTTCTTCCAAGTTGAAGGCGACGAGGTCCACGAAGTTTCCGTCGGACCGGTTCACGCGGGAATCATCGAACCCGGCCATTTTCGATTTCAATGCAACGGCGAGGAAGTGCTCCATCTCGAAATCGCGCTCGGCTATCAACATCGTGGCGTGGAGGAAGCGCTCGCAGGCGGGCCGCACCGGGCGACGATGAGCCAGATGGAAACCGTCGCCGGCGACACGACTATCGGTCACGCGACGGCTTACTCAACGATCCTCGAATCACTCGCCGGCACGGAAGCGCCGTTGCGAGCGCAATGGCTGCGCGCCATTGCGCTCGAACTGGAACGGCTGGCGAATCATACCGGCGACCTTGGCGCGCTGGCGAATGACGTGGCGTTTCTGCCCACGTCCGCCGCGTGCGGGAAAATCCGCGGCGATTTTCTGAATCTCACCGCGCTGATATGCGGCAACCGCTTCGGGCGCGGCCTTATCCGCCCCGGCGGATGCAAACACGATCTGGAAACAAAGCGCGCCGATCAATTGCTGGAAAAACTCTGTGTGGCGCTGGCCGAAGCGGATGAGGCTGCCGGCTGGCTTTGGGACGCGAACTCCGTGCGCGCCCGCTTTGAGTTCACCGGAAAAATCTCCGCCGCACAGGCCGCCGAAATCGGTCTGGTTGGCGTGGCAGCCCGCGCTTCAGGACTGGTGCGCGATGTGCGGTTTGATCATCCAGCGGGCTGGCATCGCTTCGCGCCCATGCCGGTCGCCGTCTGGCCGGATGGCGATGTGCTGGCGCGGGCAAGGGTGCGCTGGCTGGAAATGCAACGCTCGGGGAAATTTCTGGAAGAACAACTCACCGCGCCGCCGGACGGAGATAATTTCGCCGCCGCGGGTCAACCGGCCAGCGACACGTTGGCCGTCGCGCTGGTCGAAGGCTGGCGCGGGGAAGTCTGCCACGTGGCGCTCACGGACGCCGCCGGAAAATTCCGCCGCTACAAAATCGTAGATGCATCGTTTCACAACTGGCTCGGGCTTGAGTTAGCCATGCGCAACCAGCCCATCTCGGATTTTCCGATTTGCAACAAAAGTTTCAACCTGTCCTACTGCGGCGTTGACCTTTAACCATGTTTGTCCACGAAACCATCCTGCATCGGCTGCAACACGGCTGCCAGACCATGGCATTTCCCGACAGCCCACCACCCGCGCTGCCCGACCGTCATGGGGGCGCACTGCGCGTGGACGCCGCGAAATGTGCCGAGGGTTGCGCGGCATGTGTGCCGGTTTGCCCGACGCAAGCCATCACGCGTCCACCAGAAAGTCTGATCGCGCTCGACTTGGGAAAATGTATTTTCTGCGCCGCGTGCGTTGAGGCGTGTCCGACCAAGGCAATCACGCAGACCAACAAGCATGGCATGGCGGCGCGGCGGCGGGAGGATTTGCTGCTCGGCAAACCCGGAGAAGAGGAACTGCGCCTCGCCACGGCGCTCGATGAAAAAATGAAAACGCTTTTTGGCCGCTCGCTGCGGCTGCGGCAGGTGAGCGCCGGTGGCTGCAACGCCTGCGAAGCCGACGTGAATGTCCTCGGCACCATCGGCTGGGATCTGAGCCGCTTCGGAATCCAGTTCGTCGCGTCGCCCCGCCATGCGGACGGCTTACTCATCACCGGTGCCGTCAGTCGCAACATGGAATTGGCGCTTAAAAAAACCTACGACGCTGTGCCAACACCAAAAATTGTCATCGCCGTCGGCGCGTGTGCGATCAGTGGTGGACCGTTTATCGGTAATCCCCAAATCCTAAACGGCGCCGGTTCGGTTGTGCCAGTAGACTTGTTCATTCCTGGTTGTCCGCCGCATCCGCTGACGATTTTGGATGGGCTGCTGCGATTTTTAGGAAAAATGGGCTGAATGCCAAAAATGCAATCAAACACTTGCCGAGTTGCTGACCAGCCCAAATTTCCCGGTTTGGCAAAAACTATCAGGATCAGGGTAAATTTTCGCCGTCAGGATGGACTGGCCGCGAAGCCTGTAACAGAAAGAAAACCGAAGCAAATCCTGCTACCGTGGAACGCACTGCCGGACGAACTATTGCCGGAAAAAAGCGTAAGATTCTGACCCTCGATAAGCACAAGGGATAATGTGCTGATTGACGGTTGAACCCTAATTTAGTTAAGGCTGTCTGCTTGTTGGGTTCACTTGGCCAGTCGTGGCTTCAATAGAGCCTCTTACTCCCAAAACGGCCACCTGACTCTGAGGGGACATATGATCCGGCCAGTCACATATCCCTTACGCGGAGTGGAACGCCCTGGCGCGGATCGGAACGAGCAGTTTGTTCACTTCGGTGCACTCCGAGCTACCGCAACTGCACAGGCGCGCGCTTGTATACTTAACAAACGCACGGACAGCGGATGTCCTAGGGTGTCGGCTAGATTTGTCGGCATGAATACCTCACAAATGAAGGCGGACGGGGCGGTTTTGACGGACCTAGCGCAGGCGTATGGCGATGAAGCCA
>CAIXPZ010000180.1 GCA_903921455.1 uncultured Verrucomicrobia subdivision 3 bacterium
AGCCCTACAACGCCGAACTCCACGCGCGCAACCAAGTCAAGCACGGCTCCTGGGTCATCTCTTTGGTGCAAAAAGATGCCCAACCATCCGGTGCATAACTCGTATGAAAAATCACTTTTCAAGCCAGAGAACATCTCGAACCGTCACTACGTTCCGGTTCTCGCTGATCGCGCTCGGGCGTGCGGGAAAAAAACCAGCCGGCCGCGATGCTGCGCATATCGGCCAAGGCAAGCAATAGCCGCGTGACTTCGTCCGGCCAGAAAAGAATTAGCCCGCGATGCTGCGCACGGGCAAGACGAAGCAATACGGCGCGAGGCGTTGCCTGTCGCCGAAGACAAAGAATTAGCACCGCGCGGCTTCGCCCGGTGCAGGACATCAGCAATAGCCGTGAGACCGGCCAGCCTTTGGTCGCTCCGCTAATCTTCCGCTCCGGCTGCCTGCGCTCCAGAGCGCTGCACTTCCAAAACTGGTCGGACTCACTACGAAAACCAAGTTGGTCCGAGACCCCGATGCTGGGTTTCGTTGGCCTGCTGGCTCAGGTTTGACCCTGGCCCCCGCAAACTGGCCAGCATTCCACTACACCCATCACCGGGGACTCAGAAAAAATGGCACTGCGCTATCGCGACTGTGCCGGGGAAACAAACAGACCCGGCGAAATTATTGAAGCGGCTTCGCTCACGGGGTTGGCATGACGGAACGGCCAGCGTTACGATTCTCGCTGCGCTGCGAGTCTGGACGCTGACCTTGCTGCCGGGACGGCACACAACACACATTGTCCGTTTGGTCGGTGCTAGAAAGGTGGCCGTGCGCAAGCACCCTCCCACATAAATTCTGATCGGGCCGACACACCCCCTGCGGGGACCCTTCGGCCCGGAATTTATGTCAGACAATGTGGCGTTGTGTGCCATCCCGCGTCCGCACTGTCACGGTGATTGCTTCCCGCCGTCCCCCGGCGGCACTGCGGCTGCCCGCCTGGTGGCAATCACCGCGCCAGTTTGACGGCATCCGTCACGCCAACCCCGTCGCTCCGCCTTGAGTGTGATTGGGCCGGGTCTGTTCCGTGATGCCCATGTAGCCATCCGTCGCCTTCAGCAAGTCAGTCAGCAGTTTGATAAACACCGGAACATCAAATGGCTTGCTGATCGTGGTCAATTTCAACGCCGGATACATATGTTGGTAAGATTCCCTGGGCACAAAATCCCCGGAGACCATCAAAATGGGATACGTTACTTTTTCCGCCGTCAGCAGGCTTAACATTTCCCAGACATCCCTGCCGGGATGCTCCACGTCGGTGATAAATAAATCCGGATCCACTTTGGACAACTCTCCCCATGCCTTATCCCCATCGGTGAATGACAAAATTTGAACATGCGGCGAAACTCGCTGGAGCAGCATTTCATAACAATGCGCCAGAAACTGGTCATCCTCCAGGATAACCACCCGGCACCGCCTTGGCGTAGCTGAAATCGTCGTCGGAAGCGCTCTCGGATATCCATCCGTTTTTGACCCACTCATGGTTCGAACTATGACACAGCTCAATCATTAGACCAAAGAAAAAAGCACAAGTATTTTTTAGCCTGCCTTGTTCACGTTTAGAAAGGCGGTCTATGACCGCCCCCAATTGTTTTTTAGCTCCCCACGGTCGTGGATAGTTTGCTCGCTACGCTCGGGGAAAAGTTGGGTTGGTTTTTTTGTGAGGCAACTTCGTTTTCAGGTCCATTTTTTCTGCCTCCCCTCATCGGGCAGTCGTTCGCTTTGTCCCGGCCTCGCCTAAGACACCAGCCCGCCCCTCGTGGTGCCCTCTAAAGATTACTCCCACGGGGGAGGGCTGGAGGCTCGGCTGTTTCGTGAACAAAGCGACCGACGGATGAGGGGCAAGCAGAGTCCAAAAAAAAAGACCATGAAAACTACATCACAAAAAAAATCGAACAAGCTCCCTCAAGAATCAGAGCAATCACAGTCGGCGGCCGCGCAGCCTACCAGCACCGCACCGGCCAAGACAGACAGCCGTCTGCCGATTGACACCGAAGCGCGGAAGCAAAACCGCACACTGCCCACCGACAAGGTTCTGGCGATGTTGCAGCAGCAAGACCGCCGCCTGTGGGAGTTGGCCGAGGTGGTTGGCAAGTGGGTTTGGGTTTCGTTCAGTGAGCAGCCCGCGCCCACCGTCCGCCAGACGCTTGCGCAGCTTGGCTTCCACTGGAACCGCGCCCGCCAAGCGTGGCAGCACCCGTGCGGCCAGTTCCGCCTCTCCAGCAGCGGCGACCCGCGCGAGAAGTATCCCACCAACCACCCCGCCGAGTTGACCGCCAACTAACCACACACTGGGCGCGGTGACAGCGCGCCCCACCTTTTTTATGACCAACATTTACACTCTCCGCGCTGGCGATGTCGTCGAGTATGCCGGCCAGCCCTGCCATGTCTTGCGCGTGACCGAATCCGCCGCCGTTGTCGCCGTCATCCAGAAGCCGCGCACCATCACGCCGCGATTCGGCAAGCCTGTCACTATTCAGCCCGCGCCCAAGCTGGCCCACATTTCCCCCAATTCAGAAATTCCCATCCTCAACCGCTAACTTTTATGACTATTGCCGCTGCCGAGTTTTCCAATACCGGACTGTATCGCGCCGTTTACTTAGACGGCCCGCAATCCGACCGTGACGCCGAAGGTGAAGAAATTCCCGCGTGGACGGTTTATGTCGGCGACGCCGACGCCGAGCCCACCGGCCAAGTTTACACCCTCCACCACTTCAAGAGCGCCGAGTTGCTCGCCCACCAGATGGCCAGCGACCGCCGCCTTGACCTCATCCACGAAGCCACCCCCGCCTGATTTGCAACAACAACAAACAAAACGAAAGAACACCAAATGAACACAGACCAAAACATAGACCCGACCGAAGCCCTCGCCGCAGTTTTTGGCGAGCCCAAACAAGTAGCCGACGGCATCACCGCTTTCGGCCCTGTGGTATACGCCTACACCCGAGCGCAAGCCGTCGCCGACGGCGTGCAGGTGGATGTCACCCAGACCGCCAAGGAAGCCGGAATCAGTTTTCCGGTGTTCCTCACCCGCACGGTGTTTGATGCCTATGTCACCGTGCCCGACGGCGTGACCGGCCAGGACGAAGCCGGAAGAACCTGGGACCTCGTCTGGATGTTGCGCTTCGCGATCCTGCGCAGCCGCAACCATACCGACCGCGTGCCCGTTGCGCTCTACGTTCGCAACGACAACCGCCGCGCCCAGCTGGTGAAGCTCATCGCCCAATGCGGCCCGCTCGACATGGACGACCCGCAGCCAGCCATAACCGTCATGCTCCCCGAAGACGACTAACCACCGCCAACGCCGAGCCGGTGACAGCGGCTCGGCCCTTCGCCATGAATCAAGACCTGATGTTTTTTGAAGCCGAGACCGTCGCCGCCGAAGCCGCGAAATGCGACGCGCAACGCGCCGCCGAGCAACACGAACGAGACGCGAAAGCCGCCGCGAAAGTTTTATTGCAAGTCGCCCGCGACCAGATCAAAGCCGAGAAACACGCCAAGACCGAAGACTGGCGCCGGAAGACCTCGCAGGCCCGCACCTACAAGACCCCCGACGAGCACGCCATGTGCGGCATTCGCTGGTATTGTCGCAGCCAGAAAGACCGCGACACCGGCTGTTACTGGCACAACTGCCACAAGTGCGGCCAGCCATTGATTTACACCAGCGACCCCCACGCCAAACCCCAAGTATGTAAGGCCGACCCCGCCTGATGGCCCGTGCGACCCAAAAAAAAATTTCGCGGCTTCGCCTTGTGGCTCGCCGCGATATTTTTTATTCGGGGATTGCGCATCCCCGAACCCCAACGCCAGAGGTCGTGGCCCTCTGGACGCTGATTCGTTCACCCAAGCTCGCAAACTCGCCCCGCCTCAATCGCTAGCCTGGCTTGACAAAAAATTAATGAGGCGCATTGTTAAATCGGATTCGGATATTTTCCGACTTTTAAACGGGAACCCAAGGATGAATATAAACCAACCATGTTTTTATAAACTCTGGGATATTCTCAGTGACATCTGCCCGGCGGATAAAAGTAATCTGACTGACTGCCCCTTGACTTTTCTTCGTAAAATGGATTCCACCCAGCGGCTGGCGTGGTTCATGGCTCAGGAAACGCCCGATCAAATCCTCAAACTAGTCGCTTACCATCAGCAGTGTGCCCACAAGCGCATCCTCATCAAAGCTGCGGCGGTTCCCTGGCTGCCTCCGCTTAAGGCTCATTCATAAATCGTAAACCGGCTGAGCGTGACCACTAGCATCGCTTGCAGCCGCTCAACCTCAAATGGTTTATACATCACCGTCAAATTCAGCCCGGGGTAAATCAGATTAAAAGGCACTTCCCGCAGACCTTCGTCGGTGATGATCAGGATGGGATACGTCACGGGTTTCGCCGCCAGCCGTTTCAATATTTCCCAAATATCCAGCCCCAGATGATCCAGGTCGGTGATAAATATGTCCGGGTCAGACCGGGACAGATCCACCCAGGCCGGATCCCCATTATGGTGCTTCCGGATTGCCGCCTGGGCATAATGCTTCATGATCAGCGTTTCATACAACTGCGCCAGCGCCTGATCATCTTCCAAAATCACCACCCGGGGCCGGCCAGCCGACGGCGGCCGGCAGCCGGGCGATTCAATTGAATTTTTCGTCTTCATGCCGCACCGGTCTTTTCGGGTCGTCGCGGAATGGCCTTTTTCAGCTTCGGTTGCTGAAAACGTTTGGGCACCGACGGACTGAAAATTTTCCGACCAAGATTGACCTCACGGATGGCCTCGCAAACACAGTCGAACGCCGTTTGTTTGATGAGATAGCCCATCGCTCCGGCATGCATCGCCTCGGCGATATATACCTCATCATTATACGTCGACAGCATGAGCACTTTGGTCGCGGGCACGGCTTTAATAATCTGGCGCAGCGCTTCCAGCCCGTTCAGCACCGGCATCGCCACATCCATCAGCACTACGTCGGGCCGAAGCTTTTTGACCAGGGCGACCGCCAGTTTCCCGTTTTTCGCCTCCCCTACCACTTTCAGATCCGCTTCGCGTTTCAACAGTTTACGGTATTCCAGACGCACAAGTTGATTGTCGTCCGCCAGCAGGATGGAGATTCGCTTCATTTGATTAATTCCAATGTAGTGTAATTCCGGCTCTTTTGCTATGGGGTGTTCACCCCATTGCTAAAAATCAAACCAAGCAACCCCGTGCTCTCCCATCAGCTAATACCCGGGTTAGGCGGGCTTGTTGGACAATGGACCAATGAGAGTTACGTTGCTTATATGATCACCCCCAAGGGGCGGACACAAAAATTGGGAGCTTGTTAACACCGAATTATCACACAAATGTTGTCAATGCATTCCTGACTGCCCCGAATTTAGCCAGCTTTTTGCTAACCTTGACCGGTTCAAATATTGTTGCGGCACACAGTTTGGGCAATATGGTTACGTTGAGTGCCATCAGTGATTGGAACGCGCCCATCAGTCAATACTTCATGGTGGATGCCGCCGTGCCAATCGAAGCCATAAATCCGGCCAGCACCGATGTGTCATTCATGACTTTTTCCACATGGGCTGGCTACAGCAACCGTCTATTTGCAGCCAATTGGTATCAGCTGTTCCCTACAAATGACGCCCGCAGCACTTTGTTTTGGAACAACCGCCTAGGGAACCTTGGCAGTGTGGATATCTATAATTTCTATTCCAGTGGTGAGGAAGTGTTGCGTTCAACGGCGGGCGATCCACCGCTTTCCACCCTTAACATACTGGCGACGCAGCTGATCAACCGGTTTTCTGTGCCATGGATCAACCTTTGGTCGGATGTGCCGTTTGGCACATATACTTGGTATTGGCAGGAAAAAGGCAAGGGCACCTGCAATGAAGACAGTCTCATTGGCAGCTCGCACGGTGGCTGGAAATTTAATTCGTATTGGCACGATTCTTCCGGAAACATATTGTCTCCCGCCATCATGAACGGCACCACCAATTCAACGTTGCAAAACTTTCCAATGTTTAATTATAATTCAACGGATAATACTTTCCTATATCAGATTGACGATGAGTTGCTCGGTGCTGTGAGCGGGGTCAACCCAAGCACCTATGCCGCAACAAATCGCAACCGTATCTTGTCCGATGCCATTCCGGCAATGTCTTTGGTAGCTGCCCATCGTTTACGACTTCGTCTACTCCTATATCACGAGCAATCAGGTCTATGACGTGCAGACGGCCAGCATGGTGAATTTTAACTTCGTCAACGCCCAGACCGTGTTCACCAACTATTACTTGCTGGCCCGCGACCATGGCGATGCCAATGATAACTGGTGTTCGCTGGAAGCCACCGCCATGTTGAACAACCTGCTGGCGCTCGACAACGCCACCGCCCGCTCGAATTTTTTGACGGTCTATCTCACCACCGGAGCCGCACGGCAGGATTCGTTGGATTACGATTACAATCGGGATTACAACAATCCCGGGGACATCTGGAATGAGTCCCTTCAATATTCCACGGCGGTGACCACCATCCGCGCCAACAATATGGTGTTGATCGAGCGCTATGATCCCACGCGGAATTTGTTGAATGTCTATTCTAATATTTTGAGCGCCCTGCCGCGGGCGGCCCAACTGGTGTATCCGAACAAGAACGACGAGCCACTTTTCGGCGACGCCCATCAGGGCGATGGAGCCGCCCAGTCTTATGACAAGCTGCTCAAGACGCAGGGTTACGCCACCATGTGCATCGGCAAATGGCACCTGGGCGACCAGCCGAAATTCTTCCCCATGAATCACGGTTTCGATCATTACTTCGGTCTGCCCTATTCCAACGACATGCTGCGGCCCGAGGCCAGCGACGGCAAGCGTGTCGTTCCCCTCCTGCGCGACAATCAGGTGATTCGTTTGTGGAGCGAAGGCGATCAGGATCAGATGACCCGGCTCTACACCGAGGAAGCCGTGAAGTTCATCCAGGAAAATCGGGATCATCCGTTTTATCTCTACTTGGCGCACAATGCGGTGCATTTCCCGATTCATCCCGGCCCGGAATTTCGCGGCAAGTCCGGTCACGGTCGTTACTACGACTGGGTGGAGGAGGTTGACTGGAGCGCGGGGCAAGTCATGCAAACCCTGCGGCAATTACATCTGGAGACGAACACGCTGGTCTTCTTCACCAGCGACAATGGCCCGTGGCTCGTTCACGGAGCCGATGCCGGTTCCGCCGGGCCGTTGCGCGGCGGCAAGGGCAGCACCTGGGAAGGTGGCCTGCGCGAATCCACTCTGGCCTGGTGGCCGGGGCACATTCCGGCGGGCCGGGTGACAGATGCCGTTGCTGGCGAAATAGATTTACTGCCCACGTTCGTGAAGCTGGCCGGTGGCACCGTGCCGACAGATCGGCCGATTGATGGCGCGGATATCAACCAACTGCTGCTGGGCCAAAGCGACGTGTCAGCACGGGAGGCACACTATTTTTATCTGGGTTACAAGTTGCAGGCGGTTCGTTCCGGCCCGTGGAAATTGGCCTTGGGACCGCAGGGCTACAGCGCGGGTTTCAAGGAAGACACGACGCACCAAGGTGAGCACAAATCGGGCTTGCGGCTTTACAATCTGGTTGCGGACATTGGCGAAACTACGGACGTGGCTGCCCAGCAGCCCGAAGTATTCCAGAAGCTCAAAGCACTGGCGGACCACGAAGCGGCCAGCCTGTGCGATGGTTCACCGAAAGGTTCGGGAGTCCGGCCACCCGGCCGCGTGGATAACCCGCAGTTTATCTATCCAGTAAAGCCGAGCGTCTCAGAAAAACGAAAGAAAAAGTCTGCGAATAAAGGAGATAAATTATTAGGAAAATCAACGTTATGAAACTAATTCAAATAGTAGCGCAGGTTCGTTTGCTTTTGGTGTTAACCCTGCCATTGCTCGAAACGCTGCACGCAGCCGACCCGACGCAGCCGGACAAGCCCAACATCCTGTTCGTCATCGCCGACCAATGGCGCGCGCAGGCGTTTGGCTTTGCCGGCGATCCCAATGTCAAGACTCCCAATCTGGACCGTTTTGAGCGTGAGAGTATTGATTTCACCCACGCCATTTCCAGTGTGCCGGTCTGTTGTCCGGCGCGGGCCTCGTTGTGGACCGGGCAACGCGCGTTGACGCACGGCGTGATTTTAAACGACGTGCCGCTCAATCCGGCGGCGGTTTCCATCGCCAAGATTCTGGATCAAGCCGGTTACGATACCGGCTACATTGGCAAATGGCATCTTAACGGCGCGGAACGTTCCGCCTTCATTCCCCCCGACCGGCGGCAGGGTTTTGAATATTGGAAGGTGCTTAATTGCACGCACGACTACAACCACTCGTATTATTATGCCGACGGCCCCGAAAAATTGCTCTGGCCGGGTTACGATGCGGTGGCGCAGACCCAAGATGCCCAGCAGTATCTTGAAACCCATGCCCGCTCGCCATAACCCTTTTTCCTAGTGCTGTCCTGGGGCCCGCCGCACAACCCTTACAGCTCCGCTCCGGCGCAATATCGCGCGCAGTATCAACCCGACAAAATCCAATTGCCTCCCAACGTTCCCGCCGCCGGACTCCAGCGGGCGCAGCAGGAGGCCGCCGGATATTACGCGCATTGCACGGCCTTGGACGATTGCATGGAGCGACTCTTAGAAACCCTCAAGCAAACGGGGCTCGCCAGCAATACCATCGTTGTCTTCATGGCGGATCACGGGGATTTGCTCGGATCGCATGGCCGTTACGACAAACAACAGCCGTATGATGAGGCCATTCGCGTGCCGTTGTTGCTGCGCTGGCCGGCTGGGTTGGGCGCGGCGGGTCGCAAGCTGGACACTTTGACCAGCATGGAGGACATCATGCCCACGCTGTTGGGGCTGTGCGGTGTTGCCATTCCGAAAACCGTCGAAGGACTTGATTTCAGCAGTTACCTGCATGGTGGCAAAAAACCTTCCGAGGATGTCGCGCTAATCAGTTGTCCGGCGCCGTTCGGCAACTGGAGTCGCCTCAAAGGTGGTCGGGAATATCGCGGCTTGCGCACGGCGCGTTACACTTACGTTCGCGGTCTCGACGGTCCGTGGCTGCTGTTCGACAGCCAGACGGATCTTTATCAGACGAACAATCTGGTGAATCAACCGGCGCACGCGCAGTTGCAGGCTGAACTCGAAGCGACGTTGGCACGGAAGCTCAAGGCCAACGGTGACAAGTTTCTACCGGCAGAAGCTTATATCAGGCAATGGAACTACACGGTGGATATCAATGGCACCATCCCTTACACCAAATGAAAAATGCTGCTTGCATCCATGGCACAAAACCCGTTGAGACAATTCAGCTTCATCAAAACAATCAAAAATGAATTCAACAAAATCAATTTGGCCAATGCTCTCGGGGACGCTTTTGCTCACCGCATACTGCTGCCTCGCGGGCGTCGCCGTGGGCAATCTCCGCTGCGAATACCGCGAAAACCCGCTGGGCATTGACGAGCGGCAACCTCGGCTGACTTGGATCATCGACTCTAAATGTAAACGGCGGCTGAAAAGTGCGGCGGGGTCATGTGTGTGACGGGGCGGTTCAAAAGTGCGGCATCTTCATTAACAATGAAGCATGTATCGCAATATGGAAGACTGGGCTGAGATTCGCAAAAAAGTGTTGGCAGGAG
>CAIXPZ010000181.1 GCA_903921455.1 uncultured Verrucomicrobia subdivision 3 bacterium
AGCGGCATCGGCGCACGCATCGAATCGGGCAAGGCCAGCTTCAAGGAACTCGAGGCCTACATGCTCAAGCAGGGTGAAGTGACGCCAAACACGAGCGGACGCCAGGAGTTCCTTGAAAACCTCATCAACGAATTTATCTGATCGCCGCAAAAGCGCATGAAACATAAAATTCCGCCATACAGGAATGCCACCCTGGCGCCGGAAAAGCGCATGCGCGAATTGCTATGGCGGATGGCCTGGGTGGAAAAAGCGGCGCAGATGGTGTGTGTGGCAGGAACTGGTGGATGACCGGAGCGGCTTTGATTAAAGTTTTCAATGAAATCCCCGAGATATCTGGTTCCCGACGGCACCTATATGGCCGATCCGGCGGCTCATGTCTTTAACGGCAAACTCTACATCTATCCCTCACATGATATCGAATCGGGCATCGCTGAGAATGACAACGGCGACCACTTCGACATGCGGGATTATCATGTGCTCTCGCTGGATGTCATTGACGGCGAAGTGACTGATCACGGCGTGATTTTGGATTTAAAGAATATTCCCTGGGCCGGCCGCCAGCTTTGGGATTCCGACTGTGCCTGCAAAAAAGGAAAATACTACCTCTATTTTTCGCTGAAGGACAAAAACGACGTCTTCCACCTCGGCGTCGCCGTGAGCGACCAGCCGGAAGGTCCGTTCATACCCCGGGAGAATCCCATCAAAGGCAGCTATTCTATTGATCCCTGTGCGTTTGCGGACCAGGGGGGCCATTACCTGATCTTCGGCGGATTGTGGGGCGGACAATTACAGCGCTATCGCAATAACAAGGTCATTGAGTGTGGAAAAGAACCCGCTGACCATGAACCGGCGTTGTGTCCCAAGATCGTTCGTTTGAGCGAAGGCATGCTGGAGTTCGCCGAAGCCCCGCGTGATCTCGTCATACTCGACCAGAACGGCCAGCCGCTTAAAGCCGGCGATCATGACCGCCGTTTCTTTGAAGCGTCGTGGCTGCACAAATATAACGGCAGATATTATTTCTCATACTCGACCGGCGATACCCACTTCCTGTGCTACGCCACGAGTGACCATCTGTGCGGGCCATTTACGTATCAAGGGGTCATTCTTACGCCCGTGGTTGGCTGGACTACGCATCACTCCATCTGTGAATTCAAAGGCAAGTGGTATCTGTTCCACCATGATTCAAAACCTTCCGGCGGTCGAACCTGGCTGCGCAGTTTGAAGGTGATTGAACTGGAACATCTCTCCGACGGTTCGATCAAGACCATCCAAGGCCAGCAATGAAGCTGCTGGATTTCTCACCGCGAAGCCATGAATAAACTCGAACCGCATTTTCACCAGAAACTTTCCTTCTCTGAGAAAGCCGGTTACAGCTGCGCCGACGCGGCGGCGAACTTCGTCTTCATGACGATGATTCTATTCCAGCTCAACTTCTACACGGACACGTTCGGCCTCACCGCCAGCGCCGCCGCCGCCATCCTGTTATGGCCGCGTTTGTGGGACGCCATTTTCGATCCGATCATGGGAGTGCTGGCCGACCGCACCAAAACGCGCTGGGGCCGGTTTCGGCCGTGGATTCTTTGGACGGCCGTGCCGTGGGCCGTCGTGATGGTGCTTGGCTACACCACGCCGAAAGGCTGGAGCATGGCCGCGCTGATCGCTTATGCCGGCATCACCAACACCATGCTGATGACGCTCTACTCGATGAACAATATGCCGTATTCCGCGCTCGGCGGTGTGATGACCGCCGATTTGGACGAACGGGCCCGGCTGAACTCTTTCCGTTTCATCGCCGTCAACATCGCGCAGTTCATCGTCGGCGGCTTCACGCTGCCGCTCGTCGCCAAGTTCGCCGTCGGCCAAGACCGCGCGCACGGCTGGCAAGTGACGATGACCATCTGGGCAGTGCTCTGCCTCGTGTTGTTCATGGTCACGTTTTTCAGCACGCGGGAACGCATCCAACCGGTCAGCGAAACCAAATCCTCGCCGCTGCAGGACTTCGCCGACCTGATCCAGAACGGCCCGTGGAAGGTGATGGCGCTGATGACGCTGGTGCATTTCGCCATCCTCTCGTTCCGTGGCGGCGCGCTCTACAACTACTACCATCACTACGTGGATAAGGCCGCGATGTTTGACTTTGTGGAAAAGCTCGGCCTCACCGCGCCTACGCTGACGGTGGCTGCACCCAAGCCCGGCGGCTTGCTGGAATGGCTGGGCTACATCGTCCATGGCACGCGCGACCACCTCGCCACTTCTAATGTCGCCGATGTGTTCAATAGCGTCGTTAACATGGTGGGCACGCTGACGACCATCACCGTCATCCTGCTCTCGGCATCGTTCGCGCACCGCTTTGGCAAAAAAACTGTGGCGGTGGTGGGGTTCACGCTCTCGACGCTCGTTGCCTTTGCGTTCTATCTGCTCAAGCCGACGGACGTTTACGGCATGTTGGCTCTGACCATCGTCGGCTCGCTGGTGTATGCGCCGACGATTCCACTGATTTGGGCGATCTTCGCCGACGTGGCGGATTATTCTGAGTGGAAGACCGGGCGCCGCTTCACCGGCATGGTGTTCGCCACGATTGGCTTTGCGCTGAAAGCCGGCCTCGCGCTGGGTTCGGCTTCGTTTCTGTGGCTCATGGCGGGGTTGTTTAAATACGACACGCATCTGCCCGACGCGCCGGAAGCTGTGGCTGGCTACCGCGCCCTGGCCGGTATTGCGGTCGCCTTTATGTTCGCCATCTGCACGGTGCTGTTGATGATGTATCAGCTCAACAAAAAGCTCACGATCCAGATGGCGGACGAACTGGCTGAACGCCGGCGCAAACTTTCAGCTTCATGAAAACCTTAATCGCCACCACCATAATTGTAACCGCCGCAATACTTCTGATACCGCGTGTTCAGGCTGAACCCACGCTCAAGGAGGTCTTCAAAAATGACTTCCTGGTCGGCGCGGCACTCAACCCGTCGCAGTTTTGTGAATCCAACGTCGTGGAAGCCGCTTTGATCAAGGCGGAGTTCAATTCCATCTCGCCGGAAAACGTGTTAAAGTGGGAAATGGTTCATCCCAAGCCGGGCCATTATGACTTTGCGCTCGCGGACCGCTACGTCGATTTTGGGGCGCGGAATCGGATGTTTATCATTGGCCACAATCTCGTTTGGCAATCCCAGACGCCGGACTGGGTTTTTCTGGATCCCAGCGATAAACCGGTCGGTCGTGAGGTGCTATTGCAGCGAATGCGCGATCATATTTTTACCGTCGTTGGGCGATATAAAGGCCGCATCAAAGGCTGGGATGTGGTGAACGAGGCTTTGGCCGAGGACGGCAGCCTCAGCAAAGATTCGCGCTGGTTTAAAATAATTGGCCCGGATTACATCAAGAAAGCCTTTGAATTTGCCCACGAAGCCGATCCCCAGGCGGAATTGTATTACAATGATTATTCCCTGGAGAAAAATCCTAAACGCGCCGGCGGCTTGGCCTTGATCCGTAAACTCAAGGCGGAGGCGGTTCCCATTACTGGCCTGGGGTTGCAGGGCCATTACACGCTGGACTCGCCAGACGACCATGACCTGAATGCAACTATTGATGCGTTTGCCAGACTCGGCGTGAAAGTAATGATCACGGAACTGGACGTGGATGTGCTTCCTTCGGCGTGGGTGCAGGGCAGCGCGGACATCACCCGAAATTATGCCCAGCAAACGAAATTGAATCCTTATCCCGGCGGATTACCAGGGGCAATGCAACAAAAGCTGGGCGACCGCTATGCTGATCTCTTTCGGGTGTTTCTGAACCATCGCGACGCCATCAGCCGTGTCACTTTGTGGGGCGTGGCGGATCAGGATTCCTGGTTGAACGACTGGCCGGTGAAAGGGCGCGCGAGCTATCCGCTATTGTTTGACCGTAAGTATCAACCCAAGCCGGCTTTCGAGGCGGTGATCAAAACCGCGCAATCAAAATCCGGTCCGGCATCAATGATGGAAACAGCTGAATAGCAAACGGAAATGGGATCTCGATAATTACAACCAGTGTCTAAAGTCATCAATTTATGAAAAAAATCTCCTCCGCCATCCTCTCTGCAACTTTGGGATTCATCCTGTTCGCTGCGAACCGTTGTCCGGCACTGGATTTGCCGATTGCTCCCGGACCGTTTATCGGCACGCGTGACTCGCTGACGAACTACACTTGCCCCGACTGGTTCCGTGACGCAAAGTTCGGTATCTGGGCGCACTGGGGGCCTCAGTCTGTGCCGATGGAGGGCGACTGGTATGCGCGCAAGATGTATCAGCAGGGCACGCCGCAATACAAGCATCACCTCGAAACTTATGGTTATCCTACCACGAACGGCTGGAAGGACGTAATTCCGCTCTGGAAAGCCGAGAAGTGGGAGCCGGAGAAATTGATGGCGCTCTACAAGCAGGCCGGGGCGAAATACTTCGTGAGCATGGGAACGCATCACGACAATTTCTTCCTGTGGGACTCCAAGCTGCATTCGTGGAATGCGGTCAAAGTCGGACCGCATCGCGATGTCGTCGGTGAATGGCAGGCGGCGGCGAAGAAAAACGCGCTGCCCTTTGGCGTGTCCGAGCATCTCGGGGCGAGCTTCAGTTGGTTTCAGGATTCGCACAAGTCGGACAAAACCGGCCCGCTCGCCGGCGTGCCTTATGACGGCGCGAATTCCAATTACTGGGACTTGTATCATTTTCCCGCCGAGCCAACGGACAAGAGCACCTGGTATACGAAGGATCCGCGCTGGCAGCAGCAGTGGTATTACGAGATCAAGGAGCTCGTGGATAATTACCACCCCGACCTGCTTTACAGCGATGGGCCGGTGGTGTTTGGCAATGAAGTCGGCTTGAGCCAGATTGCGAATCTTTACAACCTCAGCGCGGCGGATCACGGCGGCAAAACCGAGGCGATTTACAACTGCAAGGAAAACAGCGGCGGTCGGTGGGTGCAGGATTACGAACGTGGCGTCGGCGGCGGCATCAGTCCGGTTCCTTGGCAGACCGATACCTCCATCGGCGACTGGTTTTACAACAAGCACTGGAAGTATCAGCCGTTGAGCTGGACGGTTCATATGCTGGTGGACATCACGAGCAAGAACGGAAATCTGCTGCTCAACGTCGTGCTCCGCCCCGACGGCACGCTGGATCCCGAAGTCGAAACCATGTTGCAACAGCTCGCCGACTGGACGGCGGTGAATGGCGAGGCGATTTACGGCACGCGCCCGTGGCAGATTTTCGGCGAGGGCGAAGTAAAAGCCAAGGGCGGCGCGTTCAAGGAAAATTTCACCTACAGCGCTAAGGACATCCGCTTCACCACGAAGAGTGCGACGCTTTATGCGATTGCGATGGGCTGGCCGTCTGAAAATACCATCCTGGTGCGTTCGCTGGCCGCGACGGACGACGCGACGCAAAACAAAATTGAAAAAGTCGAACTGCTTGGCCGCGAGGGTGAACTGAAATTCACTCAAACGACCAACGGTCTTGCCGTCGAGCTGCCCGGTGAAAAATTAAGCGACCTTACCTGCGCGCTGCGCATCACCGGTAGCAATCTTAAGCCCGCCCCGATTTGTGAAACGCCCGGCACCGCCGCGCCCGCCGCCATTGTCACGCCGGACTCGCATGGGCGGCTGATTTTTGGCGCGACGGACGCGGTCTTGCACGGCGAGCATCTCAAGCTGGAAGAGCAGGGCGGCAAGCCGAACATCGGCTACTGGGACAACGGGGATGAATGGGTTTCGTGGACCGGCCGTGCGGCGAATCCCGGCACATACCTTGTCAGCGCGACGATTGCCTCCGCGAACGGTGACGCTGAATTTCAAGTGGAAGCAGCCGGGCATAAGCTTGACGGCAAAGTTCCCCGAACCGCCGGCTGGGACAAGTTTGCCACCATTGACATCGGCACCGTGGAAATCAAGCAGGCCGGCAATTTCACCGTGAGCGTGCGTGCCAAGGATGCCGCGAACTGGCAGGCCATCAATCTGGCTTCCCTGCGCTTCACTGTCGAATCGAAGTAAGTCCAATCGCCAATTAGAAAGCTGGCTATTTTTTGATGGCCACACAAACTGCTTGAACGGATGAAAGCTAAGCTGGCATCTGCAATTCTTATTGCTGCTTTAATTCCCGGATTGCCGGCGGCGACCAATGAGCCGCCGCGCGCTCCGAGTCGCGAGTCGCTGGTCACGACGCCGGCGGAACGTGATGCCCGGCTCGGTTGGTGGCGCGAGGCGCGCTTCGGCATGTTTGTTCACTGGGGTGTCTATTCCAGTTTGAGCGGCACTTGGGCTGGCAAGGCTTACGGCGGATACGGCGAGCACATCCAACGCATGGCGAAAATCCCCATTCCCGTGTATCGCCGGGAGGTGGCGGGTAAATTCAATCCGGTGGAGTTCGATGCCGATGAATGGATTCGTTTGGCGAAGGAAGCGGGCATGGGCTACTTCATCATCACGGCCAAGCACCACGACGGCTTCGCGATGTATGATTCGCAGGTCAGCGACTACAACATTGTCAAGGCGACGCCGTTTGCGCGCGACCCGATGCAGGAACTGCGCGCCGCCTGCAAGAAATACGGCATCAAGTTCGGCTTCTATTATTCACACGCCTTTGATTGGGGCGAGGAAAATGCGCCGGGCAATGACTGGGATTATAATAATCCCGGCGGCGACCGATTGCTGCACGGTTCGGATTGGTGGAATCGTTATCCTGAATTTCTGCCCAAGGCGCGCCGGTATGTGGACGATAAATCCATTCCGCAGATTCTCGAACTCATTCGCAATTACGATCCGGACATCATGTGGTTCGATACGCCGCACAAGCTGCCGGACGAGGAAAACCGCCGCATCATGGCCGCTGTGCGGCAGGTCAAACCGTCATTGGTCGTCAATGGCCGCCTTATCTACGGTCTTGGTGATTATGCCAGCACCTGTGATCGCCCCGCCGAGTTTCCGCCGCAAGCTGGCGACTGGGAGGGGATCCCGACGACGAACGAATCCTACGGTTACAACAAGAACGATCGTTCGCACAAACCGGCTTCCTATTTTATCCGCCTGCTCGCCAAGTCTGCGGCGCGCGGTGGCAATGAACTCATGAACATCGGCCCGATGGGTAATGGCCGCATGGATGAAGCGGATGTAAAAATTCTCAAAGGCCTCGGCGCCTGGTGGCCGGTGAATGGCGAATCCATCCGCGGCACGTCGCGCACGCCGCTCGCGGCGCAGGCTTGGGGCGAATCCACGCGCAAAGGTAATACACTTTTCCTCCATGTCTTTGACTGGCCGCGCGATGGCAAGCTGGTGGTGGGCGGATTGAAGACCGAGGTGACGCGCGCCCGACTTTTGGCGCAGCCTGACGGGGTATTGAAGGTTTCTCGCACAGGACAGGACCTAGCTATTGAAGTTCCCGCCACTGCGCCGGATGTGGCGGACACCGTCATCGCGCTGGAATGTGCTGGCGAACCGGAGGCTGATTCGGTCCGCCTGCTCGCGACCAACATTGCGACAAATACCTTGCGCAGTTTTGACGCCGCGCTGAAAGGAAATTTGCGCTTTGGCTCAGGCGAAAAGAGCAACGACACCGTGCAGAATTGGATCACCACCAAAGACGCCGTCGTCTGGCCGGTGCGCGTGAATGAAGCCGCCATTTTTGAGGCGGCTATCAATTACGACGCTCCCCGCGTGGGCAAGACTCAGCGCATTGTCGAGGGCGACGCCGGCAAGGAAGTCGCGCCTGCGCATCAAGGCGCGGCCGGAATCTATGTGGTGCAGATTGGTGGCAATGCATTCGTTGAGACCGTCCGGCAGGGGAATCGAGTTGTCGAAACGCTTGGTCGGGTGGCCTTGATGCCGGGGACCTATGAGATTCGTGTTGCTGCCAAGGAAATCACCGGCGAAGAACTGCTGCGCTTGCGTCATCTGGTTTTGAAGTCGGTCAAGGATTGATGCTAGCTATCTTTCCAAAGTTCAGCGTGAAATTCGTTTCTATTCTCGCCGGTCTGGCTCTTGGTCTCGCCGCTGCGAGTGCTCCCACTGCGAAGGATTTGCGCCTTTGGTATCGGTAGAAGCCAGTGCAGCGGATTCGAAGAGAAGAGGGATTGCCGGAGACGCCGCTCAAGCCGAAGTCAAACGCTCTATCCAATTGAGCTACGGATGCCTGAAATCATTCTGCAATCTATCCGCCGGGTGTAAAGGCTCGCCTCGCGGCGCCAACAACAGCTTTGCGGGCGCCTGGGTAATCCACTAAGCTCGGGCAATGGCGAAACCCAATTTCATCGAACTGCCGGGCTGCGATCCGATTCAGATCATCTTTGAGGATCGGTCGGTCATCGCGATTGACAAGCCCCGCGGCTGGATGCTGGTGCCGGATTCGTGGCGCAAGACGAACTGGAATTTGCAGACGGCGATTGATTCATCCATCCGGGCGGACGATTTCTGGGCGCGGTCGCGCAATCTGCGGTATCTGCGGCATGTTCACCGGCTGGACGCGGATACCAGCGGGGTGATGCTCTTCGCCAAAAGCGAAGGGGCGATGCGCGCGATGGGCGACCTGTTTGAATCGCGCCGGATGGAGAAGACTTACCTCGCGGTGGTCGAAGGTGTGCCGAAGGAAAAGGAATGGAGGTGCGAACTGCCCATCGGGCCGGACCCGAAAAACTTTGGCAAGATGCGCGTGGATCATTCGGAGGAGGGTCGTGAATCCGAGACGCACTTCCGGGTCTTATTGAGCAACGCGCGGTTCACGCTCATCGAAGCAAGCCCGTTGACGGGGCGCACGCATCAGATCCGCCTGCATCTGGCGGAATCCGGCAGCCCGATCATGTGCGACGAGATTTACGGCCGGGTGGAAGCGGGTTTCCGGCTGGGGCTGCGCGCGGTGCGGCTGGCTTACCACGACACGTTCACGCGTCGTCCGGTGAATATCATCGCGCCGGCGGAAAACTTTCTGCAGGAATTCGGGTTCAAGCTGACGCCGGAGTTGGCGCCGGCCAAGTGGGTGCGGCGGGCGTTCGTGCCCAGGGCAAAAGGGCCGGACGAACCACCGCCGTTGCCCCAAAAGAACCCGCCGGCGAAATAATCCGCCGGCTGGACGGCATCAGCCTGCCGTCCGCGGCCGATCAATTCGTGGCGTGGTCGAGGGCGCTGAGGACGACGCTGGGGGTCAGGACTTCGGGGAGGACGATGGCGTTCGCTGCGGGGCTCTTGGGATAGACGAGCACCAGCGGCACCCCGGCGCGATTGAAGCGGTTTAGCTCCGACGTGATGGCGTCGGGAAAATGCGTGTAGTCGGCGAGCAGCGTGATGGCGTTCAGGGCTTTGATTTTGTCGCGCACGGAAGGCACTTCGATGCTCGTGCGTTTGTTGACCTGGCACGTGAGGCACCAGTCGGCGGTGAAATCCACCAGCACCGGCCGCCCGGTGGCGCGCGCCTGCATCAAGGCTTCGGGGCTCCACGGCTGCCAGGCGATCCCGTCGGTGTCGTGGGCCAGATTGTTGGTCCGCGTGGAGGTTAACGGTGTCCGCCAGTGCAGTTCATTCTCGAGGGCAAAGACGTAGGCGCTGGTGATCAGGGCGAGAACAATCACGGCGGGGAAAATTTTATTGCCCCGGCCGCGCTGGATGAATTCGCCGAAAATCCACATGGCAAAGGCGATGATGACCAGAAAAACGCCGAGCCACAGGACGCGGTCGCCGTAGTTTTCCGCCGCGAGATTGAAGAGCCAGACCACCGTCAGCAACATCGGGAACGCCATGGCCATCTTGAATTTTTCCATCCACGCGCCGGGTTTAGGCAGGAATTTGAGCCAGGCCGGGTTCCAGCTCAACAGGACGTAAGGCGACGCGAGACCGGCCGCCACCATCGCAAAAATCAGCAGGATGATGGCGGCGCTTTTGGCGAATGCAAAGCCCAGCGCAATGCTTAAAAACGGCGCGGTGCAGGGCGTCGCGAGCGCCGTGGCCAGGACGCCGTTGAAAAACGCGCCGGCCGCGCCGTTTTTGGTGGAGAGATCGCTGGCCACGTTCATGGCGCCGCCGGCGAGGGTCACTTCGAATATTCCAAACAAGTTCATGGCCACCAGCGTGACCAGGGTCACGAGGCAGACCAGGAATACCGGGTTGCCGAACTGCATGCCCCAGCCGGCCTTGTGGCCGGCTTCCTTCACCCCGATGACAATGGCGGCGAGCACGAGAAACGAGACCAGCACGCCGAGCCCGTAGACCAGGCCGAGCATCCGCACGTGGCGCGGGGAGCTTTTGGCTTCGTTGACAAACCCGAGGATTTTCAGCGCGATGACCGGCAGGACGCACGGCATGATGTTGAGGATCAGGCCGCCGATGAAGGCGTAAAGGAGCATGCGCCAGAGCGGTTCCACTTTCTGCGGCGGTGCGATCGTCGCGGTGCTGGCCGCGGTGGGGGAGTCGCCGATGGTAACTTTCGCTTCAACGGCCCCGTTCGCCGTCACAAACACGCCCGAAATTTCCTTGGGCCAGTCGCCGGAATATTTTTTCACCAGCTTGTGCAGCTTGATTTCGCCCGCCGGTGCGGGAAGAATTTCGGTCGCGCCTTGCACCTCAAAATTATCGTCCGCGGCCGGGTAAAAATCCGCGTCCGTCGCCTCGCCCGGCCACTGCAAAGCCAGGATGCGCGTGTCGCCGCTGGCCGGTTTCTCCCACCACGCTTGCACCGGCAGCGCGGCGTCGGCGGCCGGAACTTTGCTCAGCCACTGCGCGATCACTTTTTCGTTGGCCTTGTCGGTTGTGTTTTCATTGGCCGCGCCCACGTTCAAGCTGCCTTGGATGGTCGCGCTGGCGGGGATGCAGGATTCCTTGCACTCCAGCCACGATACTTTGGCGACTAAATTAAGCGGCCCGGTGGGAAGATCCTTGCCAAGTTTTAATGGCACGAGCAGCACCGTCTCGTCTTCGTAACCGTATGTCGTGATGTCCGTCGGGGGGATCTTATGCGGCAGGGGCCATTGGATTTCGCCGGCCGTCGCTCCGGGCGGCAACTGCCATTTGATTTCCGTGGCCTGGCCGGCGGCGCCGGGGTTTTTCCAGTAGGTGTGCCAGCCGGCTTCCATTTTCAATTGCACGCCCACGAGCACGATGGTGCCGGGCTGGGCGGATGCGGGCAGAATCAATTCCACCGTGGTATGGGCGGCTTGCGCCGTCAGACCCGCGAAGGCTGACAGGAAAATGAGGATGGCAAGAATCAGTTGCATGGAAACAAGGATGGCGTCATTTCAAAAACGTTACGCCCTACTCTCGCAAATCATCCTTAAATTTGGTGGCGACAGGAGATTAAAAAATTTTAATCCGCGCGGCCGTTCCCGCCGGATCCTTGGGGTGAAAGTCAAGGCTGGGCTTTTTTCCGCCGGACTATCCCTGCGGCGAGCCCCCACGCCGCGCAGCTCCAGCCGAACCAGTTGCCGTGTCGTTGATAAAAAGTGGTTGTGCGCGGTTCGGCCGTCGCGGGCAGGGGGATGCTCACGGCCAGCGCGCCGGCGGCGTATTCGCTGCCGGCGGCGTTGCGGAACAGTTCCTGCACCCGGCCCTGCGCGTCTATCCAGCCGGTCACGCCGTTGTTGGCGCAGCGCACGAGCGGCCGGCCGTTTTCCACCGCGCGGAACACCGCGTTGGCAAGATGCTGCCATTGTTCCGCGCTTTCGCCGAACCAGCCGTCGTTCGTGAGATTGATCAGAAAGTCCGGCTGGTTCGCTGCCGCCTGGCGCGTGGTGCCGGCAAAGACGTCTTCAAAACAAATCAGCGGCGCGCAGGTGAAGGTTTCGCCGGCGAAAACCCCCGGCTTGTCGCCGGGCGTCCAGCCGCCTTCTATCGGCGTGAGATATTTCAGGAACGGCAGCCAGCGCGCCAGCGGCACGTATTCGCCGAAGATCACGAGGTTCTGTTTGTGATACACGCCGGTGCAGCGGCCGTCGGGGCCGATGAGAAAGGCCGAGTTGAAGAAATTGGTCGCGTCCGTCCGGAATTCTGTGTCGTCCCCGTTGAATATAATGGCGACGTGATTGGACTGCGCAAACCGGCTCACCTCCCTGTAAATGCCGTCGAGCATCGGCACGGCGGATTCCGGCCAGACGAGCAAATCGGTGCCGTTGGTGAGGGCGCGCCGCGATTGCGCGAGCAGTTGGGCAAAACGTTTTTCATCCTCGCTCGGCGACCAGATGAGCGTCTGGGGCGCGCTGGGTTGGATGAGCGTGACCCGCAGAAACGCCGGCCGGGATGATCTGCTGGCCGTGGGGCGGGCGGCATAATTGATTTTCAAGGTGCCGCCCACAAACAGCAGCAGCACGGTGACGAGCGGGAGCACGATCTCCGCCTGCCAGACGTGGCGTTTGGTGGGCTGGCGATAGATCATTTCCGCCGCCGAATACAGCGCGAGCGAAAGCCACACGACGAGAAAGGACACGCCCCAGACTCCTGTTGCCGCCGCGATCTGGATGAGCGGGACGAGCTGGTATTGCGAGGCGCCGAGGAAGCTCCACGGAAAACCGCTGAACAGCCAGCCGCGCAGCAGTTCCAGCGCGACCCACGCCGCCGCGCCGGTGAGCGTCCAGCGCACGCGGGTTGACCAGGTGGAGGTTGAAAATTGAAAATTGGCAATGAACCACACCCACGCGCCGAAAAATAACGCCACATACGCCGACAACGCAATCCAGCCGAGAATTGGAAATCCCACCGCCGGCATCAGCAGCAGCCAGTAAAGCGACGCGAGCCAGAAGGTGATTCCGCTGACGTAGCCCACGCGAAAGGCGTCCGCGCCGGATTTTCCGCGGGCGGCGAAGAGTGTGATTGCCGGCGCGACCCATGCGAAACCGGCAATGCCGGATTTCGGGAACGCGGCGGCCAGCAGCAGTCCGGCGAGGATGGCGATGAGGTAGCCGCTGCGCCAGAATAGTTCCGTGGCCACCCGTTTGGCCACGGCGGCGCCGGAATAACCCTCGCAGAAGGTGGCGCCCAGCTTCGTGCAGTTCGCCGCCTCCCGCCGCACGCGCTGGCTGGCGTTGACTACGACGGCTTCGCGCGCGCCGCGCCAGACGGCGTAATCGGCGGCGGAATTGCCGGCGTAGTCGAAACCGCGCGGGCCGAATTTTTCCGTGAGCGCCCGGAGTTTGTTTTCGCTGCGGAGATTCGTCCGTCCGTCGCTGGCGAGCACTTCGTCGAACAGCCCGACGTGCGCGGCGATGGGGAGCGCCATTTTTCGATCGGACGCGGTGGCAAGGATGATGTTGCGCCCGGATGCTTTTTCCGCGCGCAACCAGGCGAGGAATCCTTCGTGATAGGGCAGGGTGGCCGGGTTGATTTGGACCCGTTCGGCGAGTTTTTGTTTGAGCCGGGCGCGGCCGCGGGTCCACCAGAACAGGATGGGGAGGATGGCGAGCGGATTGCGCCGCAGCCGGTATGCCAGGGCTTCCCACATCATGTCGGTGCGGATGAGTGTGCCGTCGAGGTCAACGACGAGCGGAACGTTGGGAATGTCGGCCATGCCGGCGGTATGCTGGCGAAACGGCCCGCTGGTGACAAGGTTTCAACGGGACAATCAACGTCTCGGTGCGGGGGGCAGATGTATTCGGGCTTGCTTAAAAGGTCAGCGGTCGCGTGGAGCATGTTCATGCTCTTATAAAATATCTGCCGTCGGGCTAAATTAAATCCGAGGTTAAGCTTGTCCGACCTCTAAAATACTATGCTGAAAAATCATAAAAACCGAAATGCCCGCCGGCTGGAATCACGGGATTCCGCTTTCACTTTGATCGAACTGCTGGTGGTGATAGCCATCATCGCCATTCTGGCGGCCATGTTGTTGCCGGCCCTGGCTTCCGCCAAGGAAAGGGCGAAGCGCGCCAGTTGCCTGAACAACCTGCGGCAGATCGGCATCGGCATGACCATTTACGCCGGTGACGCCAGTGATAAGGTGGTTGAAGCGCGGCCCGTCGGGATTTATTCCAATCAAAACGCCATCAATTCACCGGAGGCGGCCCTGGCCAAGGAATGTAATCTGGATCCAACCCAGACCAACAGCGCCTCGGTTTGGTCTTGTCCCGAATGGGGTAATGGCCATGCCGACTATAATACTACGGTGAATCAATGGACGATTGGCTACCAGTATTTTGGCGGCATTAAGAATTGGATCAATCATGCCGGATCTTTTGCTGCGTATAGTCCCGTAAAACTGGGCCAGGCCAAGCCGTCGTGGGCGATGGCGGCGGATTGCGTGGTATATACCACCTCCTGGGGCACGAAGCCGGTTCATCAGCGGCATGGCGCCCCCTTTCCTGATGGCGGCAATCATCTGTTCTGCGACGGCTCGGTTCAATGGATCAAGTCTGATAGGATGTATGAGCTCACGGGGTGGGGCAACATGGCCTACTGGTGGTATTTTTATCAGGACGATCTTCCTTCGGCTATTTCCTCAACCCAGCTGGCGACGCTGAAATTTACTCCCACGCCGCATTGAGATTTGAACGGCGGTAATTTTGATGATTGCTCGAAGCAATGAATGGCTAGGTAGGAGCATGAATATGCTCTACTAAAACTTTTTATCTGGTGGTAAATTTTATCAGACCCATTTGAATTCAGTCTAACCCCCATAACCCTAAACGCACCCTGTAGCTGACCAAGCACCATGAAAACCATAAACCAGTCCCTTCTCCTTGCCACCCTCGGCCTGCTTCTGCTAGTGGCAAATACTCACGCCACGCTCCGCACTTGGTCCGGTCTCGGGGCGGACGCCAACTGGCTCACCTCCGCCAACTGGGACGCCCGGCCCGCCACCAACGGCGACAGCCTGACGTTCAGCGGTAGCACCCAGCAGAACAACACCAACAACTTTGGGACGATGACCAACACCGCCATCACCCTATCCACCGGCGGCTGGTCGTTGAATGGCAACAAGATTTTGCTGGGCGGCAACGTCACCAGCAGCACTGGCACCAACGTGATGAACATGGATTTGCAGTTGACGGGCAACCGGGTCTTCTCCGTCACGGCGGGGCAGCTGACACAGAATGGTGTGTTGAGCGGCGCGTTTAACCTGACCAATGGCGGTGCCGGAAACCTGGTGCTCAATGGCAGTAATACTTACTCCGGCGTCACCTATGTCACGGCGGGAGCCACGGCGGGGAATGTGATTATCACCAGGACCAATGGCTTGGGCACAAGTTCGGTCACCGTGGCGCATGCGGGCACGGCGTTGGGCACGCTGCAGTTGAAACTTTCCGGTTCGAACACCATCGCCAACACGTTCAATGGCTTCAGCTCGGCCAACAGTGGTGCTACGGGCATTCCGCAGCTTGAAAACGTCTCGGGCACTAACACTATCACTAGCTCCTTGATTGTGACTGGCACCGGCGGCAACGGACTGCTGATTCAGTCGGACCCCGGCGGCTTGCTGATCTTGAACGGCTACTTCGGATCCACCCAGGCCAGCCGCCAACTCCAAGTCATGGGTGCCGGCAACGGCATCATCAACGGCACCATCACCAACGGGCTGTCTGGTGCCAGCTTCCCGCTTACGAAGTGGGGCACCGGCACTTGGACCCTGAACGGCACGAACATAAACTCTGGCGCCTACAATATCAACCAAGGCACTATCGCGCTGGGTGCGAGTGGCTCGATTTCCAACGCTAACCCAGTCAGTCTGGCGTCCGGCGCGGTGTTCGATGTGTCCGCCTTGTCCGGCGGCTGGCCGCTCAACGGTGGCAAGACACTGTCGGGTAGCGGGGTTGTCACCGGCAGCGTCGTGGCCGCCGCCAGCGGTGGGCCGGTTCTGACTCCTGGTAGCACGACCACGCAGGGCACGCTCGCGTTCAGCAATAATCTCACTTTGGGCGGTAGCACCACCCTCAACTTCAATCTCTCCTCCGATCCCACCGGCTTGGTCCGGCCCAGCGACCAGATTGTCGTGGCGGGGAATCTTTCCGTCTCTGGCTCCAACACCATCACCTTGGGCACCTATCTCAACGGCTACATTGTCAACGGCACTTATCCGCTGATCAAGTTTGGCGGGACGCTCACCGGCGATGCGAGCAACTTTGCCGTCAACGGCTTTGCCGCCGGCGGTCGCGGGGTGCAGAACGGGTATATCATCACCAACACGGGTGTTATTAGTTTGGTCGTCACCGGTGCGGTGCCTGCCAACCTCACTTGGCGTGGCGACGGTCTGGCCAATAACTGGGATCTGACGACCACCTCGAACTGGTTGAACGGCGCGGCGGCGGATGTTTATTATAACAACGACCTTGTGACCTTTGACGACACCTCCACGAACTTCACGGTGAACCTGGCCGCCACCATGACGCCCGGCTCGGTGGTCTTCAATGCGACGAACGACTACACCCTCGCCGGTTCCGATATTTCGGGAACGGTCGGCGTTACCAAGACCAACACCGGCAAACTGACGTTGTCGGTCAACAACAGCTACACCGGTGTCACCGCGTATCAAGGCGGCGCCATCGCCGTTGCCACCATTGGCAATGGCGGTGCTGCTAGTCCGCTGGGCGCGGCCGCGAGCGTGGCGGGGAACCAATATCTCAACGGCGGCACTTTGGAATATACCGGCGGTGGTGAAACTTCGACGCGCGCCTTCAGCATCGGACCCAACGGCGGTACGGTTTCCGTGGACACGGCGGGCGTCACGCTCACTTGTGGTGGCAGCGGATCTTGGATTTCGAGCGCCGGCCTTGGCCTGACCAAGACTGGGCCGGGCATCATTTACTACAGCTTCCAGCAGGTGCTCACTGGCACGAACACTATCAAAGGTGGTATTTTCAAGATTGCCACCACCTCGGTGTTCGGCACGGACGTGACCACGCCGGTCATTGTCAATGGCGGCGCGCTGGATATCTTTGCCCAGTCCCTAGGTGCCAAGCCAGTGGTCGCTTCCGGGATGGGTGACCTGGCCATAGATGGCAACACCAACGGTGCCATCATCAATTCTTCGGCCACCGCCCAGACTCAGGGGCTGCAGTTCGTCACGCTGGCGGGTGACACCGCGTTCGGCGGCACCGGCCGCTGGGATATCCGCGCGAATCCCACCGCTTCGCTCTCGACCGGAGGCAATGCCTACAACCTCATTAAAGTGGGGGCGAATTACATCGGCATCGTCAGTGCTACCGTGGACTCCGCGCTGGCTGACATTGATGTCCGTGCAGGCACCCTGAATGAAGCTCTCAGCACGACCGGTCTGGGCAATCCGGCCAAAACCCTGACGGTTGAAAACGGCGCCACGTTTGATGTGTGGGCGCTTGTCAATCCGCTCAACAAACAAATTGCACTCCACGATGGCTCCACTCTGAGCTCCGCCAGTGGCACCAGCACGATTATCGGCCCCGTCAACCTGCTGGGCGATACGGCGGGTGGTCCGACCTTCACCAATGCGACTGACACGACGCTCAACCTGAACGGCGTGGTCAGCGGCGCCGGCAACCTCACCAAGGTGGGCGCGGGCAAGCTGGTGCTGAACGGCACCAACACCTACACCGGCACCACCACCGTCACGGCGGGCAAGTTGGTGATCAGCAGCGCCCAGCTTGGCACCGGTTCAATCACCGCCAATGACAGCACTACCCTGGGCTTCACGGTTTCCGGCGCCAGCCAGATGAACGCCGACACGTTGACCCTCGGCACCGGTGCCAGCGCCGTGACGAATGAGTTCACGTCGGTGACCAACACCGCGACCGCGCCGATTCACGCCACCAATCTCGTGGTGAATAGCGCTGTCACCGTCAACATCGCCAGCGGCATCTTCGTCTCCGGCCAGATATACCCGCTCATCGCCTTTGACAGTCTCAGCGGCGGCGGCGGATTTGTGCTGGGCGCGTTGCCGCCGTTGACGACGGCCACGGTGATAACCAATGGCAGCACCATTGCCTTGAACGTCATTTCCAGCACGACCGTCAGCGCCTGGAGTGGCGCGGTCAACGGCAACTGGGACATCGCCGCCACGGCGAACTGGAAGATCAATGGCGCCGCCGCCACCTATGCGGACGGTTACGGCGCGCTGTTCGATGACACGGCGTTGAGCAACACCACCGTGAACGTCACCACGGCCGTCCAGCCGAAAAGCCTCACCGTCAACAACAGCACGCTGGCCTATGCATTCAATGGCAGCTCCATCAGCACCACCGGCAGCGTGACCAAGTCCGGCTCCGCCGCCCTGACCATCTACAACGCCAACAGCTACAGCGGCGGCACCACCCTCTCCGCCGGCACCTTGAACATTGACCACGACGGCGCGCTCGGCACCGGCCCGCTCACCATCACCGGCGGCACGATTGACAACAACGGCAGCGGCGCGGTGACGCTCACCAACAACAACGCCCAGAACTGGAACGGCAACTTCGCCTTCACCGGCAGCCAGCCCCTCAACCTCGGCACTGGGGCCGTGACCCTCAACACCAACCGCACGCTGACCATCAACGCCGGCAGCCTGACCGTGGGCGGCGTCGTCGGCGACGGCGGCAACACCAACGGCCTGACCAAGAGCGGCGCGGGCACGCTGGTGCTGGCCGGCGCAAACACTTACCTGGGCATTACAACGGTCAACGCCGGCCAGTTGACGCTGCAGGGCAATGACAGCGCGGCCAACGGCGGATTTCTGGTCAGCCCGGCCAGCGCGGGCGGCACGGTGCTCATCACCTCCAACGCCACCGTGACGGTGGCCACCAACAATCTGCTCCGCATTGGCAACACCAGTGCGAGCGGCACCACCACCGGTTATTTTTATGTGAATGGCGGCAAGGTGACAAATAACGGGGCTTTGCTCTCCGCGCGTAACTCCATCATGGAGGTCTATAACGGCGGCATCTGGCTCCAGACCGGCGACATGACGGTTCAAGGCGTTGGCGGCTACAGCGGGGACGTCTATGTGATGCCGGGCTCGACGATCACCTATGCCGGCGTCAATACCATCAAGCTCAACGGCTCGGAAGGTAACAGCGGCAACGCCTATTTGGATGTCGAAGGGTTGTTCCAAACGCCCGTCGCTTTCGAACAAGCCACCGTTTCCCCGGCCGCCGGTCAGGGTCAGGTTTGGTTGTATGGTGGTGGCACGCTCAAGCTCACGGCGGCGGTGCCGGAATTGAATCCGATTGGAGCGAATCCGGCGGCGGTCAAATTCGTCACGCATACCAATTGCGGCACGATTGACACGGCGGGCTTTGACACCGTCATCAATAATGATATCACCGGCGCCGGTGGTCTCACCAAGGCGGGCGCCGGGAGTCTCACACTCAACAGTGCCACGCCCCTCACCTATACCAACGACACCTTGATCGCCGGCGGCACGCTGATCCTCTCCAATTCAGCCACATTGAACAGCACCAACATTCTAATTGGCGGCCTGGCCGCGCTGAATGTTTCCGCTTTGGCCACGCAGCCGTATGTGCTCGCGAATTATCAGGTGCTGGGCAACCTTGCCACCGTACCCGGCACCGCAGCTCTCGCCGGCAGTGTGGACGTAGCCGCCGCCTCGGCGGCCATCAAATTGGCCTGCGCTTCGGGCACGCCGGCGTTAAACGTGAACAACGGCACGCTTACGCTGGCGTCCACCACGCCGGTCACGGTGAGCAACACCGGCGCGGCCTTCGGCAACGGCAGTTTTCTGCTCATCTCGACCAATGCTGGCGGAGCGGTGGCTGTGACCGACTCTCTCCCGCCGGTGACCGTCACCGGCAGTGGGATGATCTCCGGGGCGTCTGCGGTGCTCAATCTCACCGCCGGCGAACTTTACCTGGTGGTCAGCGGTGGCAGCCTTGCCAGCACGAACGCCTATTTGGCCGGGCTGGTCTTGACGCCAGCGGGCGCGTTGTCGCCGGGTTTTGCGACGAACCAGTTTGTCTACGCGGCGACGAATGCTTATACCGACACGCCGACGGTGACGGTGACGAACGCGGATGTGACGGCCACGAACACCTTGTTCCTGAACGGGCTGTCGCAGGGTGCGATCACCTCGGGCATCCCGAGTTTGGCGCTGACCTTGAACGTGGGTTCCAACAACGTGGCGGTGCGGGTGATCTCGCAGGACTTGTCGGTGACGAACCTCTATACGGTGAACGTGACGCGGCTGGGACCGCCACTGAGCACGAACGCGTATCTGACGTCGCTGGTGCTGACGCCGGGAACGGTGACGCCGTTGTTCAGCTCGAATGTGCTGAGTTATGCGACGACGAATTATCTGCCGAACAACCCAGTGACGGTGACGGCGGTCAGCGCGGATACGAACGCGACGTTGCAGTTGAGCTACAACGGCGGGGCGTATGGTCCGTTGGCCAGTGCCACCCCGAGCGGTTCGTTGACGCTGTTGCAAGGGGCAGCGAACGTGGTGCGTGTGTTGGTGACGGCGCAGGACACGGCGACCACGAATCTATATACGTTGAATGTGACGTTGCAGCCGAACCAGACGACGGCGCCGAAGCTGACGAACAGCGTGAGCGGCGGGTTGTTGAACTTGAGCTGGGGCCCGGAGTATCAGGGATACCGGCTGCAGGTGCAGACGAACAACCTGAGCAAGGGCGTGAGCAAGAACGTGAGCGATTGGGATACGGTGGCGGGTTCGACGACGCTGACGGGGACGAACCTCCCCATCATCAAGGTCGGTGTGACGAACGAATATTACCGCCTGGTCTATCCGTAAGTTAAATAACTGCCACCCGCTGCGTAGTTTGCTATGCAGCGGGTGTGTCGTCTGGTGGTCTAGGCCGGCTTTTGGCTGGTGCATGAACATGCCCTGGCAATCATTCCGCTCTGCTCGTAGTTTGTTTCTAACTGCAAGCGATTCAATTATGAACCATTCCAATCGATTGGCGCAGTGGTGTTGCCTGATATCATTGCTGACCCTGGCTGGGTTTAACCTGCGTGCCGCGGCGGCTGCTGCCTTGCCTGCCGGCGCCACGGACATCACCGGCACGGTCGAAGTTTCGGTGGCAGATTATTTCGCTGAAATGCAGGCCGAGACTCATTACCACGTCAAGGAGGATGCCACCGGTCTGTCGTATGAGTTGATCTTTACCAATGACCCGCCGGCGGCCTTGACGACGGGGACTCGCGCCCGGATTCATGGTCAGGTCCAGGGGGGATATCTCCTTCCCGAACCGGTTGCTGGTTCAACGACATTGGACGCTTCGGCGCAAAGCGGTGTATCGATCTTGAGTGTGGCGCCTAAGCTGGCGACTACCATGGTGGATCATAAAGTGATCGTCATGCTGGTCAATTTCACCAATGCCGGCATCAGCAGCACGGTGTCGGGCATCAGCAATATCTTTTTCGCCGGCACCGGTCAGTCGGTCAATCTTGCCTATCGGGAGGAAACCTTTGGCGCCGTATCCTGGTCGGGCAAGGTGATCGGCCCTTTTACCATTAACGCCGATAAGAATGTTTGCGATACGACGGGCTGGCGGACGCTCGCCGATGCGCAGGCCACCGCGGCGGGCGAAAACCTCAGCCTCTATCAGCACCGGGCTTACATCGTTCCCGGCAATGCCTGCGGTTGGGCCGGCTTGGGGACGGTCGGCGGCAGCACGGGCTGGGTGTTGTTGTATTACACGGACGGCGGCACGATTTGCCACGAGCTGGGGCATAACTTGGGCATGGCCCATGCCTCCACCGACTTGAACAATGACGGCACGATTGACAGTGAATACGGCGACCTGTCCGACTTCATGGGCGCGACTTACGACTGGCGGCACAACGACGGGCCGCACAAGGTGCAGATGGGCTGGCTGCCTTCCGGCAAGATTGTGAACCTGGCCATGGGCGTTTATCAAGTTGCCCCGCTGGAGACCGATCCAGATGCCACGACGCTTCCGCAGGTTCTTAAAATCGCGGTTCCCGGCACCGCGGAGAGTTACTATTTTTCTTACAAGCGCGCCGCCGGCTACGACGCGAACCTTTCCTCGACTTACAAAGACCGGCTCAACATCCATCGCTGGAGCAGTGGCGCCAAGCAGACGCGGTTTATCAATTCCCTCGCCGATGGGGCGAGTTTCACGGATTCCAATGTCGGCTTCACCATCAAACAAATCAGTCACACCACTTCCTCCGTGACCGTTTCGGTCGTCGCCTGCGGCACCACCCCCGTGCCCGCGCCCTGGTCGGCTGAGGACGTCGGGGGGGTGGGCGTTGCGGGCTGCTCGGGTTATACCAATGGCGTGTTTTCCGTCACCGGTTCCGGCGCCGACATCTTTGGCGCGGCTGACGCCTTCCAGTTTGTCCATCAGCCCGGCAGCGGCGATCTCCAGCTCAAGGCGCGCGTTTTGTTTCAGGAGAATATTCAGCCGTGGGCCAAGGCTGGCGTGATGTTGCGCGATGGGACGGCTGCCAGCGCCATGTTCGCGGATATGCTGCTCACCCCGGGCAATGGCGTGGCTTTCGAGTGGCGCAGCGCCACCGGCGGCTCGGCAGGCAACGTCAATGTCACGGGCTTGTCCGAGCCGGTGTGGCTCAAGCTGGCCCGCGTGGGTAATAATTTCTCCGGCTACTACAGCACCAATGGCAGTGCATGGGTTCAGGTGGGTTCCGCCCAAAATATTCCCATGGCGACGACGGTGGAAGGCGGACTCGCCATCACCTCTCACACCAACACCGTGTTGACGATGGCGACTTTTGACAGCGTGAGCCTTGCTGGGCAGCAGTATTGGGATGGCAATGGAGCCGTGGCTGGTGCGGGCACCGCGCCCGCCGGGACTTGGAGCACGAACGTCAGCTTGTGGAGCGCGGACGCGGCTGGGGCTCAGCTGGCGACGAACTGGGCCGATGGCAATGACGCCGTCTTCTCTGCCGGCGCGGATGCGACCGGGGCCTACACCGTTACGGTCAGCGGCACTCCGAAAGTTCATGACCTCACCATCGAAGAGGGAACGCCCACCATCACGGGCGGCGCGTTGTCTTTTGTTCCCGCCGCCGGCATCAACGGTGGCGCGGGCGCGGTGACCATCAATTCCCTCATCGCCGGTAATGGCTTCACCAAGAATGATGCCGGCACGCTCAGTTTGAACGCGGGGACCGCGAACCAGAGCAATACTTACAGCGGCGCGCTCACGGTCAACGCGGGCACCCTTTGGGTCGGCAACTCCGGCGCGGCGTTTGCGGCGGCGGGCGCGATTCGTGGCGATGTGCAGATCAACAGTGGTGGCACCCTGCGGCTGGGCCAGACCAATCTCATCGCGAACTCCGCTGTCATCACCGTGAATGCCGGCGGCCTCTTCGATTTGAACGGCTTCCCCGCAGCTGCCGGTTATCTCGCGGGCGCCGGTGTCGTCAGCAACCTTGCCACGTTGACGCTCGATCTCGGCGCGACGGCCCAGACGTTCAGCGGCGTCCTGGCCGGTGCCGGCGGCCTCACGTTGCGTGGCAACAACGGGGCGGGGACGCAGGCGCTTTCCGGCGCCAATACTTACACCGGCGGCACGGTCGTCAGCGCCGGGACGTTGAATGTTTTCGGCAACCAGAGTGCGGCTACCGGCGGTTGGAATCTGCCGGTCAACAACGCGACCGCCACGATCAATTTCCAGCCCGGCTCCACCGTGGTGGTCGCGAATGGCAATTCCATTCAGGTCGGCAGTTCTCCCTCCAGCGGCACGCCCAACTACCAGACTCTGAATTCCTCCGGCACCGTGACCAATGGCGGCGCGCTGCTGGTTGCGCGCGGCGGCATCCTCAATATCAACAGCAATGTCTGGGTTCAAAGTGGCGTCATGACGGTCAGTCCGCCCGCAGGCTCCGGTTACGGGGCCGTGATGACCATCAATGACGCCGGTTCGTTGATCTATACCGGAACCAATGCGATCGTGGTCAGCCCCTCCGGCGGCAACGGCGGCACCTCCGTGCTCACCGTCAATGGCGGCACGCTGACGACGGCGCAAGGCTTCACCAACCCCGTCCCGACCAGCACCGGCACCGCGAGCCTCATCCTCACCGGCGGCGGCACGGTGGCATTGTCGGGAACGGTTCCGTCCCTCATTGCCACGGCGGGCAGCACCAATGTTTTTCAACTCGGGACCGGGGGCGGCGTCATTGACACCGCCGGCTTCAGCACCACGGTGAACCAAAAAATCACCGATGTGTCCGGCCAGTCCGGTTCCTTGGCCAAACTCGGCGCCGGCCAGTTGACCCTCGCTGCGTCCAACACTTACAGCGGTGGCACCACCGTCAACAGCGGCGGCGGCAGCTTGCGGATCACCGTCGCTACGGCGCTCGGCACCGGCGGAATCTCTTTGTCCAAGGCCGGCACCAACAGTGGCACTCTGCAACTGGCTCTGGCCGGGGTGAACACCGTCAATAACCCCTTCAGCGGTTTTAGTTCCACCACCTTTACCGGCAATACCACCGTGCCGGACATTGAAAACGTCTCCGGTACCAACACCATCACCAGTGCGCTCACGGTGACCGGGGCCGGCGGCAATGGTGTGGCCATTCAGTCGGATGCCGGCATCCTGACTCTGTCTGGTCCCGTCAGCACCACCTTGACGTCGCGCGGTGTCGAGTTGAACGGCGCGGGCGCGGGCGTGGTGAGCGGCGTTATATCGGATGGTCCCGCGGCTCCGTTCACGGTCACCAAGGATGGCGGTGGCACTTGGTCGCTTTCCGGGGCGAACACCTATAGCGGCGTCACCACGGTCAGTGCCGGCAAACTCGTGGTCAACACCGCGCAGACCGGCACCGGCGCGATGATGGTCAAAGACAACGCCAGCTTGGGCGTGATCGTTTCCGGTGCGGGCCGGGTTTCGCCGGCCACGCTCACTCTGGGCACCGGCGCCGGTCCGGTCACCAATGAATTTACCGGCGTCTTCAGCACCGTGACCGCGCCGCTGAACGCCGGCAGCTTGATTATTAATGGTCCGGTCACCATTAACGTGCTGGGTGGGGCGTTCACCGCCGGCCAGATGTATCCGCTCCTCAGTTACACCGGCATCAGCGGCGCGGGCGGGTTTGCACTTGGCACTGTGCCGTCGGGCGTCATTGCCAGTCTCGGCACCAATGGTAATCGCATTGTTCTGAATGTCGCCGCCACCTTGTTCACGGTGTGGCAGGGTTCGGTCAACACCAACTGGGACATTGCTGCCACGCCGAACTGGACCATCAATGGCGTCGCCGGAACCTACGCCGAGGGTAGCCAGGTGCAGTTCGACGACACCGCCGGCACTGCGAATGTCCGCATCACCACCGCCGTTGCGCCCGGCGGTGTCATCGTGGACAACGATTCATTGAACTACACCTTCAGCGGCAGTCCCATCGGCGGCGCGGGCGGCCTGCTCAAACTCGGCGCCGGCGCGCTGACGCTCGCCGGCTCCAACACCTACGCCGGCGGCACCGTTATCAGCGGCGGCACGCTGCAGCTGAATGCCGTTGGCGCTGCGGGTGCGGGTAACATTTCTGACAACAGTCTCTTGAGCGTCAACCTTGCCGGCAATGCCACCCTGGCTAATGTGGTTTCCGGTTCTGGTGCCCTGGCGCAGATTGGCGGTGGCGCGCTCACGCTCACGGCCGTGAACACTTACAGCGGCAGCACGACGATCAGTGCGGGCGGGGTGACCATCGGCGGCGCGGGGCAGTTGGGCGGTGGTGCGTATGCGGGCGCCATCACCAACAATGGCGTTTTTATCTTCAATAGTTCGGCGGCGCAAACCCTGGCCGGAACCATTTCCGGCGCGGGCGTGTTGACGCAAAACGGTCCCGGCCTGCTGACGCTTGCGGGCGTGAATAATTACGGCGGCAGCACCCTCATCAATGCCGGCGCGCTCCGGGCCGCCGTCTCTGGCGCCCTGCCGGCCACCACGGCGGTCAACTTCAACGCCGCGACCGCCGCCACGCTCGACCTCCAGGGTTCGGCGCAGACCGTGACGAATTTGATTTTCACGAACAACACGCTTTCGTCCGTTATCACTATCACCGGCGCGAGCGGATCCGCGTTGACGGTGTTGCAGTCGAACTTGTTGTTTGCACCGTTCAGTTCGGGAACCAATCTCACGGTGAATCTATCTGGTGTGGGTGCCTTCACTTACACCAACAGCAGCGGTCCGTTCTCCGTGGCCAATGTCGGCGGTGGCTCGTCCGGTGCGGCGGGCGGCACGGTGACCGTCACGCTGGCGGCCACCAATGATCTTGCCGCCGCCAGCATCAACATAGGCAATGCCGGTGGTGGCGGGGGCACGGTGCCCGCCTCCATTTTGAATCTGGGTGTGAATAATATATTCAATACCGCAGGGCTGAGCATCGGCAACAGCGGCAGCCGTTCGCAGGGCATGGTGCAATTTGCCGCCGGTCTGGTGAATCCGCTGCTGACCGTTGCGCCGCTCATCGGGGGGAGTAATTTGCCGGCGTTGACTGTCGGCAGCCATGATTCTTTCCAGGCCAGCGACCGGCCGGTGGATGTGTTCGACACCACCGCCGGCACCCTGAACGCGCAGTTGGGTTCTATTTTGGTTGGCCGGTCCACGCCGAATACCGGCACTAACCGCGGCATCACCATCACCGCCTCCTTTAAAATGGGGGCGGGCACTTTGACCGCGTCGAGCCTCGCGCTGGGAACTATTGGCAGCAAGCCCACCGCGACCAATTACACCATCAGCCTCACCAGCCTGTTCAGTCTCACGAACGGCGGGACGGCGAACATCACCAATCTGGTGCTCACGGATAATAATCTGGTGCCGGTCGGTTCATTGAATCACCTGACCAACGTTGCCACGATCGTTCTCGATGGCGGGGCCACGTTGAATGCCGCGACCATTCAAAGAGGCAATGCCGCCAGCAGCGCGGTCACCACCGCGCAGATCAATTGGAACGACGGTATTATCGGCAATCTGCCGGGCGGCAACTTGAATCTCAGTGGCGTGGGTGTGGTGTTGGGTGGCGGGACGCCGACGTTTGCCGTGGATGCGACGGGCACCGGCACGGTGGGTTCGGTCATCAGCGGCACCGGCGCGCTCACGGTGGCGGGCGACGGCGCGGTGGTGCTCGCGGCGACCAACACTTACACCGGCGGCACCACGGTGGGCAGCGGCATGTTGCTGGTGAATGGCTCGATCAGCAATGGCGCGGTGAATGTGAACTCGGGCGCCACGTTGGGCGGCACGGGCACTGTGGGCGGTGCCGTGACGGTTGCCGGTGCGGTGGCCCCGGGTGGTTCCGGCGTGGGCACGCTCACGACGGGGGGCGAGACGTGGAACGGTGGCGGCTCGGAAGTGTTCGGCTTGACCAATGCCACCAATAGCCTGGGCTGGGATTTGTTAAACATCAATGGTGCGTTGAATGTGCAGGCCAATGTCGGCAGCCCGTTCACGATTCAACCGGTGTCCCTGACGGCGGGCAATACGCCCGGACTTCTGGCCGGATTCACGGGCACCAATAATTATAGCTGGAAGCTCGCGACCGCCACCGGTGGCATCCAGAATTTTTCGCCCGCCGCTTTTGCGGTCGACACTGCGGGTTTCAGCAATGCGCTTGCCGGCGTGTTTAGTGTGGCCACGAACGGCAATTCTCTGATGCTGATTTACACGGTCACCGCGCCGCCCGCCTTCACTGGGCCGGTCGCTTACTCGGCCGGCAGTTTCAGCTTCAGCTTTACCGGTTCGGCCGGCCAAAGCTATCGGGTTCTGGCCAGCCCCGATCTCGCCTGGCCGTTGACGAACTGGGCCACCTTGGCCAGCGGTTTGTTTGGCACCAACGCCGTGCTGTATCAGGACAGCCCGGTGACCAATGCCCAGCGTTTCTACCGCCTCGTTTCACCGTAAGCGCCGGTCTGAATCTGCCGGGCGCTGCGATGGTAAGCGGATGGGGTCTGTCCATCGTAAGCGATACCAGTGGAGCTGCATTTCCCGGTTTTTGGCCTGCCGCTTGCTGCTATTTATGGTCGTATCATTCGGCACCTGGTGCCGGTGTTCGTCGGGGTGACTGGGCTCGGATGAATTATGTTTTGCGCGGGGCGCCTGTATCCGGCACCCCTCGCCTTGCGTCTATCTATGTTAGGTGGTCACTGCGGCTCAAGTGGATCTTTGAAATAGCCTGGTTCGCCCGGCGCATCGTGAACTGATTCTGGATTTGTTATTGGGTGTGACGCTACGCCATTTGCCTGTGGCGTTCGGAATTTTACCGGGGCAAAAAATTAAAAAGTGGTAAAGAAAGGGTAATTCTGTTGCACTGATCTGAACACAAGGATTCTAGCGGTTTCATTGGGGATTATCAAGGATTATTGACTTAAATTGACTGAAATTTTGGCTCGTGGCGTATCACTTTACTGACACTTTCACTGACAGTCTCTGCCTCCCGATTGTCGCCTGTCAGTTGCCCGGACGGGACGAAAATCCGGAGGAATTATTTTCGGGTGGGAGCGTGTTGTCCGGGGCGTGGACTAATCAGGATGGCGGCATCTTGGCCGCCCCATTGATGCTAAGCGACGAAGGTTTCCATTAGTGAACCACATTTCATAGTAGTCAGGATTATAACTATTAGAATTGTGAAATGAAAATTGACATAACATAAGTTGGGGCATAGACCTATACAGCTCTACAAAGGGAAAGGGTATCAATGAATAATACATGGCTGAATAAATCGGGTCTGGGTATCGTCACTTCAATTGTCATCGGTCTGGCTGCGGGAGCGCCATTGATCGGCTTTGCGCAAACTGCGCCGCCTGCGCCGCCTGATTCCATCGTCCAAGTCACTGCCGAATCTAAAGGATTAGGATTGGCGGACCCTTTGGATTTCATTGATGGCGGCACTTTTTGGCAGATGGAGCCGGATGGGCTCTCTGCGCCCATGCCATGCCCGCCTCAGAATCCAAACTTGCCAGTTTATCAGATTGCCAATGGCCAGTTCCTAATTGATGCAACGGGCGGACTGGTGGCGACGAACGGGGAAATGAACACCACGATTGAAGCGGCTTTGGCAGCGCAGGTTGAATCCGTGGTTAAGCTGGTGGACTGGCTGCAAGGCGTGGAAGAAATTCAGAATATGAAGTTGCTGGCCCGGGCGATGGGCATGAATTTGCCAGACTTTGGCGATGAAGGCGAAGGCGGCGCCGGAACCAATAGCGGTTGGACGAGTTCGTTCGTCCTGGATACCAACGCGCTCTATCTGACCATCAGCAACGTCGTCAACGGAGTGGCAAACTTAAGTCTCCACAATGGCACCAACGAAGTTTATGCGATCTGGACCACAAACAATTTAGGAGCCGGCTGGCAGGTGGAAACAGAGTTATGGCCGACGGGCGATCAGACGAACGTCATGCCCTTTACCCTGCCGACGTGGGATCGCGACAAACTATTTGTGCGGGCGCAGGATTGGACGGGCGTGGACAGCAATGGCGACGGCATCCCAGATTGGTGGATGTGGAATTATTTCGGTGATCTGACTTTAAACGCGACCAACCTGGACGGGTCGGGCCACTCCCTTTGGTATGATTACACCAACAATCTCGTCACCAATGCTATTGTTTTTTCCGGAATTGTAGTGACGAATAATTATGTCAACACGAGTGTGGTGCCGGTGCAATTGAAGGTGGCGGGTTATCCATATTATCAGGCTACTTTGGTAGATAATACGACGCTCGCAGATGCCGAATGGATTAATTATGGCTCTTCCAATCTGGTGGTGAATTTGGGGCTGACGCAAGGCTGGCATGGGGTGCTGGTGGGTTTGCGCAGCCATGCCGACAGCACCAATGCGGCAGTCTGGCAATGGAAGAGGCTAAACTTGGACTGGACGCCTCCAACTATCACCATCACCAATCCGATGGCCGGGGCGGATGTGACGGGTTCCTATTTGCAGGTGCAAGGCATGGTGGATGAAGCCTTGAGCAGCCTGACGTATGCTGTGAGCAATGCCACGGGGATTTTGACCAACCAATCTGGCTCTGTCACCGGACAATATCTGGACCCCGACACGCAACTGTTCACCACGAATTATTTTCAGCTTCAAAACATCCAACTGGCGGATGGTGTGAACACCGTCACCATCCATGCCGCCGACTTGGCCGGCAACCAGACAAGCACCGCCCTCAATTTCACGCGTTCGCCAACCCCACCTGCCTTCACCCTGATCTGGCCGCAATCGGGGACCGCCATCATGGGCGATCAATTCACCATTCAGGGCACAGTGGATGATGTCACGGCCACGGTTGCCGCTGTGATTGTGGATGCCAACGGCAGCACCAACACGGTGTCAGGAGTGGTGGAAAAAAAATGGCGCGGTTTGGATCAATCAGGTGCCGCTGGCCGCCGGGGAAAGCACGCTGACTATCACGGCTATAGGGGCAACGAGCAGCACCAGCCAAACGAGCCTGACGGTGCAACGCAGTAGCGTGACGGTGACCTTGAATCCACTTTCGGCAGACCAGTTAAACAAGACTTCGTTGGATATTGGCGGCACGGTCAGTGATACAAACGTCCAATTCACCGTAAATAACGCGACAGCCACGATCAATAGCGATGGCACTTGGACGGCGAGCGGCGTGCCGGTGAATATTGCCGGCACGGCCGTGCTGGACGCGGAAATCACCAACGGCACCGCCGCCAGTTTTCGGTCTGGGGCTGGCATGATGCGGTCATTGGATTCAGCGGCGGCCATCACGAGTGGTTCGCAGGAATTCATCCAAATTCAGCCGCCGGTGGTGGTGATGAAAAGTTACCAGCAACATTTTCATGATGAGGGTTTCACGGTGGATGTAGGCAGGCATATACTTCCGGGCTATTATGATGATGTGATTCAGTGGAATTATGAGGTGGGTGGTAGCTATAATGCTGTGCAGGATTATCCCATGGATGGCGATTACGGCGGGCATTCTACTGACTATATTGACCTGCCGGCAGGCGAGGCGGCCTTGGCCGATGCCGCGCTGGATTGGCTGTGGCCGGTCTGGCAATCTGCGGCGGTGAAAGATTACCGTGTTAGCAACCATGAAGTTTTCTCCGACGAAGCGGACACGCAGGTGATGATCCGCCCGCAGGGACAGGAAACGCCGGGCCGAACGAATGTGTATATCATGCGCGCCTGTGCGTCGGAAGTTGCCGACCCGACACAGTGGTTTGATGGCGGGGATGTGCCACTGCCGCCGGAATGGCTGCAAATCAAGGGGCAAACGCTTGTCAACAGCGGCATCACCAACGAGAATGACGGTTCGGTCTGGGGCTTGATTTCGGTGGTCGCCCCCTCTGGTGAAAATGTGGAGGTGACGCCGGTGGCAACGCAGTGGAGCGAGCCTAAAGATTACACCTTTGACGTGCAAATATGCCAGTTATACCAGCCGCTCGTAGACAACAACCGAGATGGGAACATCACCTATGCGGACGTGGACGCCACCACGCCAGCCAAACCGTTCCGGTTTTGGCTCAATGATTCGCAGGAAAGCGGGGATGTGTTAAGCGATGGCCGGGACTCAATACCCGGCTACGGCTCGCCGAATTATGCCCGCAGCCAGATCAACGGGCGCTCTGATTTGGTAAACTATTTTCCGGTGACACTCTGCTTGAGCAACGCCTTGGCGATGCTGCCGGTGACGAATGGCTTTGAATATCACCTTTCCCAAAGCGACAGCGCGGTGAAATTTGTTTATTCCGGCCTGACGCTGACCAACGCCTTTGATTACCTGACCGACGTGACCAGCACTGGGTATGGCACCAACTTCGATCAGGGGGTAACAAACGCGGACACGATTTTAGTCGGCACCACCGGAACCAAGTTGGACACGAACTGGCTGGCGCAAATCCAGACCAGCGGCGGGACGGGGGTAATCCTGCTGGAAGGTTGCGTGGCTACCACCCAGCCGTTGATGTTGGAAATTTGGCACACCGGCCAGAAGCTTGGCGGCGTGCCGCTGTATTTGAACATCAGCGGCGTGGAACAGATGTATCGGTGGGTGAATCTGCGCGGAGCCATCGGGGCAGCGCAAACCCACGCCACGGACACGAGCGAGCCGACCAATAACCCCGATGCGTTGGGAAACGGGAAGAATTTTGTATTCGTTCACGGCTACAATGTGACGGAAGCAAAGGCGCGGGGCTGGAACGCGGAAATGTTTAAGCGGCTCTATCAGTCTGGTTCGCGTGCGAAGTTCTATGCGGTGGTCTGGCAGGGTAGCGAATCCTACAACTCATCCTTTGACCTCACGCCCGATTATCATACGAACGTGGCGAACGCGTTTTTGACCGCGCCGTATCTGCAAAGTTTTCTCGCCGGATTGACTGGCGAAACCACGATGGCAGGGCATAGTCTTGGCAACATGGTTTGCTTGAGTGCCATCAGCGATTCAGGGGCTACTCCCGCCCACTATTTTATGATTGATGCGGCGGTGCCGATGGAGGCGATTGATGGCGGCTTAGCCACGGACGCCAGCATGGTGCATCCTGAATGGATGGACTACACAAACCGCCTGTGGGCGAGTAAATGGTTTCAACTGTTCTCTTCTGGCGATGCGCGCAGCACGTTGACATGGAACGACCGCTTGTCCAACTTCGGCGGCACGGCGGTGTATAACTTTTATTCCAGCGGCGAGGAAGTATTGCGGGAGGATACCAGCGCCCCGCCGTCCGGTGCGTTGTCGGCGGTGTTTGATAACGCGTTGAACTACTGGAACGATCAGGCCGGACTTTATGTTTGGGTCTGGCAGGAGAAATTGAAGGGGCGTTGTGGTTTCAATGGCGTGATCGGCAGCGACCACGGCGGCTGGAAGTTCAATCTGGACAACGATTCGGGTTACGAGCGTTTTGTAAATGGTTTGAGTGTGCCGATAGCTCCTGTGGTGGCGGCTTTCGTTTCCTCGGAGCAATTACAGACGAATGCATTCTTTGACTTGGGCAACTCCACCTTCAGCACACATCCCGACTTTGTAAATCTACCGAGCACCAACGGCAACACTTACGCACAGGCTAATCGCAACCGTATCCTGTCCGATTCCATTCCAGCATTGACGTTGCCGGTTGGGGCGAATTACGTTTCCAACCTTGACGTAAGAGCTGGTGGGGCGGTGAACTTTGACATGCAGACCCTGTATGAAAACGGGTGGCCGCAGGAGCGCCCGGTTGACGAGGCCGGCAAGTGGCATCACTCAGACATTCGAGACGTGGCTTATCCTTACAACTACAAATTTTTCAACCAAATTGTGAACCTCGGAAACCTCCAATGACTTATGAAGAAAATACTATTTACTTTTTTAATTGGCGCGTTGACTGCTGGTTGCTCCATAGCCCAGTTGTTGCCCCTTCCAACCAAACCATGGAATGCGACGGTGAAGGTTATCGGTGAAGATGGACAGCCTGTAAACGCTGCTGATGTGCTAATCGGTTATACACTTCCTCCGTATGCATTTTCCGACAATCCCAAATACAATGGCCAGTTTTCCGGGCTAACCGATACCAATGGATTCTATTCTGCCACGCATGATGATCGTTCTGACTCTTTGGGATTTCGGGTGCAGAAGGCGGGTTATTATACAACCTCATCTTCTTATCGTTTGGGAGACCCTCAACAATATCCCCAAAGGAGAAACATATCCACGACGCTCACTCTCAAAAAAATCGGCGCACCAATAGCGATGTATGCGAAACGTCAAGAAATGAAAATCAAAAAGGAAGACGAACCGATGGGTTTTGATTTGAAGGTGGGCGATTGGGTAACGCCGAACGGAAAAGGCGAACACACGGATATATTTTTCACGGCTCATCGCAAAATCATCAGCGAACGCAAATATGACTGCACTCTGACCGTGACCTTTCCAAACAAGGGGGATGGCCTGGCCGTTGCGTCTGCCGAACCAGATGGGGGCAGTGAATTTAAGACCTCGCGCACGGCGGCAGAAAGTGGCTATGAACCAGAACGCATCTTGCATTACAGCAACACCAACCAGCCTGAATCTGTGTTCGGGTATTTTATCCGTGTGCGGACTGTTTTGAACGACGATGGGAATGTGAAAAGCGCGCTTTACGGGAAAATTCCAGGTAACTTTCGATTTTTCGCTGGCACGAAAGCTCCGAAAGCTGGAATGGCTTTCACATATTATCTCAATCCAACGGCCAACGACCGGAATGTGGAGCATAATCCCCAGCGGAATTTGATCAGAGATTTGAGCCCGTTGGAAGAAGTCAAAGAGCCGTGAAGGTTGGTGCGTGCAGGTTTACAGGGTGCCGTTAAGGCGGTGGCCTTGGATGTCTATGAAAATTAAAACAGTAATCCTCGCTGCTTTATTGGCTGGCACGTTTGCTTCTCGCGCCGTGGAATGGCCAAAGGGCCAAATTACATTCCATGTCACGAATGAATCTGGAAAACCCCTAGCGAATATTCCTGTTGATGAGATAGTTCTCGATCAATCAAAACCACCAGCGACATATAAAGTGGTAACTACGACTACCGATATTCGAGGTATGGCGGTAGTGACTACTCCGAGCATTTCCAAAGAATACAGTTACGCAGCCAGAAACATTTCAGGGTTTTATTCTTCTGGTGGGGTGTATAAATTTCAGAATTCAGTAAATGGCCAATGGCAACCGTCGAATCCAACTGTTGAAATCAAGCTCCGGCCCATCCTTCATCCCGTGCCGATGTATGCAAAGCAATCCGGCAACTTGTCTATTCCAGAAATTGGCAAGCCAGTTGGATATGATTTGATGGTTGGTGATTTAGTCACACCCCATGGGAAAGGACTCAAATCAGACTTGGTTTTTACGTTAGAACGAAAAACGGATAAAACCGTGAAAACAGATGACTACTATAAACGCGATGTAAAATTGTTCGACGCAACTTTGACGGTCTCATTTTCCGGTCCCGATGATGGTGTTCAAGCGATTCCGGTGAAGGAATAATATATGGGAAGTCAATTTAGTATTCCGCGTTATGCTCCTGTAAACGGCGGTTGAAAAGTGCGGCGGGTGGCGCTCGAAAAGTGCCTCACCTTCCGAGCAAAGGGAACTGGATTTTCAGGTCTCCGTCAAGCTGTTGATTCCGCTTCGAGGTAGAAGCAGCAGGAGGGGGAGCTTCGA